>NZ_CP046214.1:351791-459060 GCF_012570965.1 Enterobacteriaceae endosymbiont of Donacia versicolorea
TTTCGCTGCCGCTCGACTTGCATGTGTTAGGCTTGCCGCCAGCGTTCAATCTGAGCCATGATCAAACTCTTCAATTATATACAAAATTTTAATAAAACTAAAAATATAAATTTTATAAAAACAAATTTATAAATTCAAAACTCTTATAAAAGAGTGCCCTCAAAAGTTTTTTATAAATTTTTAAAGAACTATAAAACAACATTAACTATGTTACATATCAATTAAATAGTCAAGTTTTTTATTATTATAAATAATAAATTAAATTTTTATTTTATAAATAAATTTAAAATTTTGATTTAAAAAATAAAATTTAACTTTTTTTATATTTTTATTTTCTTTAGTATACAAAACAAAATTTTTTTTTGTATATAAAATTAATTTATTATAACTTATTAATTTACTTAATTTTAAAAAAATTTTTTTTTTAGAATCTAAAAAAATAGTATTACTAGGAAAAATTTCTTTTAATTCATTTATAATTAAAGAAAAATGTGTACAACCTAATATTATTGTATCTGGAAATATACTTAAATTATACCAAGAAATAAATATTTTTTTAATTTCATCTAAAATAATTTTATATCCTAATAATTTTTTTTCAGCTGAAAATATTAATTCTTGAGAAGATATAGTTTTTATTGTAAATTTATTATTTAAAAAATCAATTTTTTTTTTTATTTTTAAATTTTTTAATGTAGTTTTAGTTGCTAAAAAACCAATAACATTATTTTTAGTTTTTTTTATAGCTAAATTAATATCAGGAATAATTCCAATAATAGGAAAATTAAAATATTTTCTTATTTTAGGAAAACTAGAAACACTGGCTGTATTACATGCAATAATAGCTAATGAAATATTATGATGATCAGAAACTTTTTTTAAAATTTGTACTAAACGTTTAAAAATAAATTTTTTTGATTTATTCCCGTAAGGAAAATATTTGTTATCTAACAAATATATAAAATTTACATTTGAAAAAAATTTTTTAATGTAATTAAAAATAGAAATACCTCCTAAACCAGAATCAAAAATAAAAATTGTTATCTGTGATTCTAATAATATTTTATTCATAAAAAAATATCCTGATTTATTAATAAAATTAATATTTTATATTAATTAATATATATTATACAATAATTGTCATATATAAATAATTATGATTTATAATTTTAATTTTTAGTTAAATAATAAATATAGATAAATTATAAGATGAAAAAATTGATTTATTTAGATTACGCATCTACTACTCCTGTAGATAAAAGAGTTTTAAAAAAAATGAATGATTATTTTACTATAAATGGAATATTTGGTAATCCATCTTCTTATTCAAATATATTTGGTATAAAAGCAAAAAATGCTGTTGAAAAAGCTAGATCTGATATAGCTAATATAATAGGAAGTAAAGAAGAAGAAATAATTTTTACAGCTAGTGCTACAGAATCTATTAATTTAGCAATAAAAGGAATAATTACTAATTATAGTAATAATTATGATCAAAAAAATATTATTACAAGTATTAGTGAACATAAAGCTGTATTAGAAACTTGTAATTATATGAAAAAATTAGGAATTAAAATCATATACTTAAAAAATTCTAATATAGGTTCTATAGATTTAAATATTTTAGAAAAAAAAATTACAAATAATACTATTTTAATATCTATAATGCATATTAATAATGAAATAGGAACTATTAATAATATTAAATATATTGGAAATATTTGTAAACAAAAAAATATAATTTTTCACGTAGATGCTACTCAAAGTATAGGTAAATATAAGTTAAATTTAAAAAAAATAAATATTGATTTATTATCATTTTCTGCACATAAATTTTATGGTCCTAAAGGAATAGGTGTTTTGTATATAAGAAATAATAAAAAAAAATTTAAAATATCTCCATTAATTCATGGAGGAGGACAGGAAAAAGGAATAAGATCAGGAACTTTAGCTGTACACCAAATTATTGGTATGGCAAAAGCATTAAATATTTCTGTTAATGAAATTGATAAAGAAAAAAAAAGAATAAAAAAATTAAAAAAACAATTATGGGATGGAATTAAAAATATTAATGGTATATATATTAATGGAGATTTTAAAAATAGTTCACCATATATAATTAACATAGGTATTAAAGATATTTTTAATAAAATACTTATGATGGAAATGAAAAATATTGCTATTTCTTCTTCTTCTGCATGTATTTCAAATACACATACATCTCATGTATTAAAATCTTTAGGATTAACAGAAAAATTAATTCAAAGTTCTATACGTTTTTCTTTTGGACGATTTACTACAAAAAAAGAAATTTATTTTACAATTAAATATTTACATTTTATTGTTAAAAAAATTAGGAAAAATATTTAATAAAATATTTATTACTAATTAATAACAAATTTTTAAATTTTACTATTTTAGTATATTATATAATATGCACAGAAGTCGTATTAGTAGTTCCACTAGGTACTAATGCACCTGAAACCATAACAATAAAATCTCCTGATATAGCATATTTACTTGATATTGCTATTTTTTTACCTATAATATAAAAATCATCTGTTGATGATATTTTTTTAACAAGTTTAGGTATAATTCCTCTACTTAAAATAAGTTGTTTTGCAGTTTTTTTATTTGTAGTTAAAGCTAAAATAATAGCCTTAGGAAAATATTTTCTAATTGCTTTTGCTGATTTACCTAATTGGGTAGCTACAATTATTAATGGAGCTTTTAATTTTTCTGAAATTTCAACTGCACTACGACATATTGCATCAGTAATACTTATATCTATTGTATTATTATCATAATAATAAATTCTACTTGTCATAGTAATATCTGTTCTTTCACAAATTGTTGACATAATAGATACAGATTCTAAAGGATATTTTCCTTTAGCACTTTCTCCTGATAACATTACAGCATCTGTGCCATCTAAAATAGCATTTGCTACATCACCAGCTTCTGCTCTAGTGGGTCTAGGATTCTTTATCATAGAATCTAACATTTGTGTTGCAGTGATTACTATTTTTCCTAAACAATTACATTTTTTAATTATCATTTTTTGAGCAAAAATTACATCTTCTACAGGAATTTCAACTCCTAAATCTCCTCTAGCTACCATTATACCATCAGAAACATCTAAAATTTCATTAAAATTATTTAACCCTTCTTGATTTTCAATTTTTGCTATAACTTGAATATCGTCTCCTTTATATAATTTTAAAAATTTTTTTATTTCTATAATATCTTTTTTTTTACGAATAAAAGAAGCAGCAATATAATCTACTTTATTTTTACATGCAAAAATTAAATCATCTTTATCTTTTTCAGATAAAGATGGTAATTTAATAGAAATTCCTGGTAAATTAATACTTTTATTTTCTGATAATTTTCCATTATTTAATACTTGACATAATATTTGAGTATTATATATTTTTAATACTTGCATTGCTATTAATCCATCATCAATTAATATTTTATTTCCAATATTTATATCATTAACAAGATTAGGATAAGTAATAGCAACACATTTATTATTTCCAATAATTGATTGATCAGTTGTTAAAATAAATTTTTGTCCTGATTTTAAATATATATCTGTATTATCATATAATTTCATAGTACGTATTTCTGGTCCTTTAGTATCTAATAAAATTGCTACTTTTTGACCTGTTTTTTTTATAATTTTTTTTAAAGTATGAATTCTTTTTTGATGATTATAATGACTACCATGTGAAAAATTTAATCTTGCAACATTCATTCCTAAATTAAGTAGTTGAGATAAAATTTCTTTAGATTCAGAACTAGGACCTATAGTACAGACTATTTTAGTTTTTTTCATAAAATTAATATTCCTTATAAATATATTAAATTTTAAAATTTTTTGTAATTTTAAAGTAATTAAATTATATAATAATTTTAATTTTATAAAAATATTAAATCTAATTTTATTTTATTTTATCTTTTCTATTTAACTGAAATATAAATTTTATCAATTTTTTTTTAATTGTTTTTATAATAACATCAATCCCTTGTACTCTAGAAATAGTTAAATATCTATCAAAAGATAGTTTTTTAAAACATGATTTAATATCAAAATTAATAATTTCATAACAATTTTTTTTTTTATAAAAAATAAAAATCATTGTTAATAATCCCTTTACTATAGCAGAATCACTATCCCCTTTAAATGTTACATTTTTATTTTTATTAATTATTATAGAAATCCAAACATTACTTTGACAACCAGGAATAAAATTTTCAAAAGAATGTTGTTGTTGTGATAAAATAGGGATACTATTCCCTAATTCTATTATATAGAGATATTTTTCTTCCCAATTATTACAATTTTTAAAATTTATTTCAAGTTCATCTTTACTAGGTAAAGTATATAACATAGTTATCTATTAAATAAATTGTTTATATATGTTAATTTTTTTATAAAAAAATCAATATCATGAATATTATTATATATAGAAAAAGAAATTCTACACATTGATTTTACTTTAAAATGTTTCATAATAGGTATAGAACAATGATGTCCAGTACGAATAGCAATACCATATTGATCTAAAAAACATCCTATATCATAAGGATTATGTTTTCCTAAATTAAAAGAAATAATACCAATTCTATTAGAAGAATATTTTTCCCCAAAAATTTTAATATTTGAAATTTTATTTAACTTTTTTAAAGCATATTTTGTTAAAAATTTATTATGTTTAATTATTTCTTTTATATTAAAAGACTTAAACCATGATAATGCTACACCTAATCCTATAATACCAGATATATTAGGAGATCCTGCTTCAAATTTCCAAGGTATTTTCTCCCAAATAGGTCTATTTTCATATATATCTGTAATCATTCCACCACCACCTTGCCAAGGTGGCATCAATTTTAATATCTTTTTTATTCCATATAAAATACCGATACCAGTAGGACCAAAAATTTTATGTCCTGAAAAAACAAAAAAATCACAATTTAATTTTTGTACATCAATTTTTTTATTTGCAATTGCCTGTGCTCCATCAATTAATGTTAAAATATTATTTTTTTTTGCTAATTTAATAATTTTTTTAATAGGATTAATTGTTCCTAAAACATTAGAAATATACGTTATTGATATTAAACGAGTATTTTTATCAATTAAATTATTTAATTTATGTAATTTTAATTTTCCATATTTGTCTAATGGTATAATTTTTATATTAAATCCTATTTTTTTGGATAATATTATCCAAGGAATAATATTTGAATGATGTTCCATATCAGAAATAATAATGTTATTATTAATTTTAATATTATTAAAACCCCAAGTATTTGCAATAAGATTAATACTTTCTGTAGTACTTTTTGTAAAAATTATTTCTTCATCATATTTTGCATTAATAAATTTTGATATTTTATTACGTATTTTTTCCATTTTATTTGTTGCATTTATACTTAAACTATATATGCCTCTATTAACAGAAGAATATTCATTTTTATAGAAAAAATTTAATGCAGAAATTACTTTTTTGGGTTTATGTACAGTAGCTGCATTATCTAAATAAATAAATTTATTACCATTAATTTTTTTAGATAAAATAGGAAATTGTTTTCTAATATCTATTATATTAAAATTCATTAAAAAAGTTCTCTATAGAGAAATAACATGATATATAATTAAAAATTTTATTTCTTATTAAATCAATATTACAAATATTTTTTAGAGAATCTAGTATAAATGCTGTAACTAATATATTATATGATTTTTTAAAATTTATTCCTCTAGTTCTTAAAAAAAAAATTTGTTTAGAATCTATTTTTCCTGTAAATACACCATGTTTACATTTTACATTATTATTTAAAATATCTAATCCAGGTTGTATATTTATTTTTGATAAATCACTTAATAGTAAACTACTATAGTTAACTTGTCCATCCGTTTTTATTGCACTTTTATTTATTTTTATCAAACCAATTAAATTTATTATAGCTTTATTTAAAGTAATTGCTTTATGAATTTGATTACTATAACAATTATGTCCCTTATGCTCTAAATAATTATTAATATTCATTAAATTATTATTTTTAGCAAATAATATGCTTTCATATATGAATTTAGATTTATTTCCTATACATTGAAAATTATTATTTTGATTCATAAATTTATTAGACATAAATAAATCATATTTTTTAAAAAAAACATTATTATATAAATAATATTCATTATTAATAAAATTATAATTTTTATTATTATTTTCATTAGTAATAAATTGATAATATTCTAATGTAGAATTATTATTTAATAATATAGTATTATATATATTATTAAAACATAATATATCATTATTAATATGATGTTCTAATATAATGATGTTATGAATATTACTATTTATATATATATAATTCCTGTAATTAGACATAAAAATTTGATTATTATTTTTATTACCACAGTTAAAATATATTATATAAAGTGGTTTAATATTTTTAATATTATTATTAATATTAATATGTATAATTTCTTTTGTAAGAGATTCAGATAAATAAGTATAAATATTATTTTTAACAAAATTATTTATATAAAAAATATTATTATATTTATCTATAGTTATTTTGTAATATGGATTTTTTATATCACTAATATTTTTATCTAATCTTCCATTAATAAAACATAATAAAATAGCATCTACTTTAAACATAAAATTTTTTAATATGTTCTTGTTTAAGAAGAATTTTTGAGAATTTTTTATAAATTTATTATTTATATTTTTAAAAAATTTTTTTTGAAAATCATCATATTTTTTTTGTTTTAATAAAAATTTTAACTTTAACCAATTTTTTTCTGATACATTAGAAAAATGATGTTTTGTATGATTTTTATAAATATTTTTTAATTGATTATAAATATTATTTTCCATTAATCCATCCATCGTACCCATGATTTTCTAATTGGGAAATAATATTAAAATTTCCTGATTTAATAATTCTTTTATTATAAAGAATGTGAATATAATCAGGATTTATGTAATCTAAAATACGTCGGTAATGTGTAATAATTAAGAAAGATCTTTTTTCATTTTTCATTATATTAATTATTTTAGATACAATTTTTAGTGCATCTATATCTAATCCTGAATCAATTTCATCTAAAATACATAAATCAGGTTCTAAAACAAACATATAGAATACATCATTAATTTTTTTTTCACCTCCAGAAAAACCTACATTAACAAAACGTTGAAGAAAATTTTTTGATTTTTCTAAAATTTTCATTTTTTTATTAATAATTTTTTTATAAGTAAATCTATCTAATTCTTTTTTTTTTTTATGTTTTATTATTGCTTTTAAAGAATTATATAAAAAAATATCATTACTTACTCCTGGTATTTCAATAGGATATTGAAAAGATACGAATATTCCTTCTCTAGCTCTAATTTCAGGTTTCATATATAATAAATTTTTATTTTTAAAATATATTTCTCCTTTAGAGATATTATATTCTGTTTTACCAGCTAATACATATGATAAAGTACTTTTTCCTGAACCATTAGGTCCCATAATTGCATGAATTTCTCCAGGATTTATAGATAAATAAAATTTATTTAAAATAACTTTATTATTTATATCAACATGTAAATTTTTTATTTTTAACATAATTTTTCTATGTTTAGTATTATTAAAAATATAATTTTATCCTATACTATTTTCTAAATTAATAGATAATAATTTTTGTGCTTCTACAGCAAATTCTAAAGGAAATTTATTAAAAATTTCTTTACAAAATCCATTAATAATAAGAGAAATAGCATTTTCGATATCTAATCCTCTTTGTAAGCAAAAAAATATTTGTTCTTCTTCAATTTTAGAAGTCGTAGCTTCATGTTCAACTTGTGAAGTATTATTTCGTATATTTAAAATAGGATATGTATGTGTACTACATTTAGTGCCAATTAAAATTGAATCACATTGAGTAAAATTACGAGAATAATAGGATGATTTATCAATATAAACTAATCCACGATATGTATTTTTACTATTTTCTGTAGAAATACTTTTTGAAATAATTGTTGATTTTGTATTTTTACCTATATGAATCATTTTAGTGCCAGTATCAGCTTGTTGATAACCATTTGTTAAAGAAATTGAAAAAAATTCTCCAATAGAATTATCTCCTTTTAAAATAACACTAGGATATTTCCATGTAATTGCTGATCCTGTTTCTGATTGTGCCCATGACATCTTACTATTTTTCCCTTTACATATTGCTCTTTTAGTAACAAAATTTAAAATTCCTCCTTCTTGATTTATTTTTCCACCACCAGGAAACCAATTTTGTACAGTTGAATAATTTACTTGTGCATTTTTATGTATAAAAACTTCAACTACAGCAGCATGTAGTTGAGAATTTTTTCTAATTGGAGCAGAACATCCTTCTATATAATTTACATAACTATTTTCTTCAGCAATTAAAATAGTTCTTTCAAATTGTCCGATATTTTTTTCATTAATTCTAAAATAGGTAGATAGTTCTATAGGACAATGTATATTTTTAGGAATATAAATAAAGGTACCATCAGATGCTACAGCTGCATTTAAAGATGCAAAAAAATTATCATTAGCAGGTACTACTGAACCTAAATATTTTTTAACTAAATCTGGATAATTTTGTATCGCATCATTTAATGAACAAAAAATTATTCCTTTTTTTAATAATTTATTTTTATTTGTTGTAATAACTGAAACAGAGTCAAAAATAGCATCAATAGCTATTAAATTATTATCTTTTGTAGGAATATGTAATTTATTAAATGTTTCTTTTACTTCATCTGTAAAATATTTATTTTTAATATTATTATTTTTTTTAGATTGATATAAAGGAGCAGAATAATAAATATATTTTTGATAATTTAATTTTTTATAATAACCATTTAACCAATGAGGTTCTTTTTTTTTAATCCATGAATAATATCCTTTTAGTCTAAAATTTAACATCCATTTAGGTTCATTACGCATACTAGATATTTGATATATTGTTTCCAAATTAATTCCAGGAATAAATTTATTATTTTTTAATTTAGTAATAAATCCTTCTTTATAATCTTTTTTAAAATATTTTAAATTATTTTCATTCATTTGATTAATTCTTTTTATAATTAATATTAAAACTTTTTTTACACCCACAAAATTGTTTTATTTTATTATTAGTAAATTGAAAAGATTCATGAAAATTATTTTTTATAAAATCAATAATAGTTCCATCTAAAAAACAAAGATCTTTATTATCTAAATAAATAAATATATTTTTTTTTTTAAAATAAATTTCATAATTAAATAATTTTTTTATTAAAATAACCTTATACTTAAACCCCAAACAACCAGATTTTTTTAAAAATATTTTTATTCCTTTATGATCTTTGTTTTTTTTCATTATTTGATTTATTTGTAAAAATGCAGATTTTGTTACATACAAACCCTTGTAATTATATTTTTTATCACAAATAAAATGTATCAATTTTTTTTCTATTAACATTATAATAACCTAAAAATATAATTATTAACATATATTAATATATTAAAAATTAAAATAATTAAATATAATTTAATTTAATATATAAAATAAATATGTTGAAAAAATTTAATTTTTAAAATAAAAATTTTTAATAAAATTATTATTTCATAATATTTTTTAATGAAAAATCTTTTACACGAAATTTTAATAAAAATAGTATAAATATATATAATAAAAAAATTAATAAACAAATACTTGATAAGCAAAAAATACGTATTTTAAAAGGAGATAAAATTAACCATTTTTCAGAAATTATTTTTGAAATAAATAATAATATTATACTTAAAAAAATTGTAATTATAGTAATACGAAAAAAAAAATTTAACCATCCTACTTCTGGTTTATATATATTTTTTTTAATTAATGTATTAAATAATAAAATAACATTTAAAAATGCTGCAAAACATATAGATATAGAAAATCCTATATGATGTAAAAAAAATATAAATATAGGACTAATTATTTGGCTAATAATTAAAACAAATATAGCAATTTTAACAGGAGTTTTGACATCTTGTCTTGCATAAAATCCTATTGATAATACTTTAGCTATTATTAAAAAAATTAATCCTAGTGAATATATAATAATATTTTTTTGTGTCATTAAAACATCAAAATATGTAAATTCTCCATATTGAAATAAAGAAATTAATAATGGCTTAGATAAAAAACCTAAAATTAATGAACTAGGAATTATTAATAAAAAACATAAACGTAATCCTATATCCATTAATTTATTATATTCCTTTTCTTGATTTTGTGTAAAAGCATCAGTTAATGCAGGTAATAATACTATAGTTAATGCTATTCCAAACATACTTATAGGTAATTCCATTAAACGGTCTGCATAATAAATCCAAGTAATAGATCCTGTAATTAAAAAAGAAGAAAAAGCAGAATTAATTAATAAAGATACTTGTACAGCAGTAACTCCAATAATAGCAGTACCCATTTTTTTTAAAACTCTTAATACACCTGAATCAAAAGTCTTAAAATTAGGTAATATTAACATATTTAATTTTTTTAAATAAATTAATTGATAAAAAATTTGTAATAATCCTCCAATTATAACTGCCCATACTAAAATTAATATTGGAGGTTGTAAAATTTTAGGAAATATTATTATTAATAATATCATACTTAAATTTAATAAAACAGGAGTAAATGCTGGTACAAAAAAATTTTTCCAAATATTTAAAATTGAACTAGCTAATGATGATAAAGATATAAATAAAATATAAGGAAATGTCATTTTTAATATCTTAGATGTAAGTTTTAATTTAAAATCTGTATTTACAAATCCTGGAGCAATAATAGAAATAATTAAAGAAGAAAATATTATTCCAAAAAAAATTATTATAGAAAGTATTATTATTAACATACCTAATGTAGAAGCAATAAAATTTTTAGTATCTTTTTTACTTCTTTTATTTTTATATTCAGCTAATATAGGAGTAAATGCTTGAGAAAAAGCTCCTTCAGCAAATATACGCCTTAATAAATTAGGTAATTTAAATGCTATAAAAAAGGAATCACTATAAATTCCAGCACCAAAAACTTTTGCAATAAGACTATCTCTAATAAAACCTAATAATCTAGAAAATAATGTTATTATACTAACTGTGGTTAATGATTTTAATAAATTCATATAATTCCTAAAAATAATAGTTTATTATATAAATAAATTATTTTTATAAAAAATTCAATAAAATAAAAATTTTTCTTACGTAAATAATTAGTTACAAATTGTTTTTTTGAATTAAATATTAAAATATTTATTTTTATAGGTAAAATTAAATGAATATAAAAGAAATATCTAGAGCAAAACTTCCAACAAAATGGGGGAAATTTATTATGATAGGTTTTGAAGAAAAAAATACTAATAATAATCATATTGCTTTAGTATATGGAATAAAAAAAATATATAAAAATTCAATTATTTTAACAAGAATTCATTCAGAATGTTTAACAGGAGATACTTTTTTTAGTTTACGTTGTGATTGTGGTTTACAATTAGAATCAGCATTAAAAAAAATTTCTAAGGAAAATTGTGGAATATTAATTTATCATAGACAGGAAGGAAGAAATATTGGTCTTTTAAATAAAATTAAAGCATACAATTTACAAGATAAAGGATTAGATACTATAGAGGCAAATTATGAATTAGGTTTTAATTCAGATGAAAGAAATTTTATTTCTTGTATTAATATATTAAAAATATTAGGTATTTTAAATATTAAATTACTTACTAACAATCCTTATAAAATAAATATTTTAAAAAAAAATGGTATAAATGTTATATGTAGAATACCACTAATTACTGGATATAATATTAAAAATTATAAATATTTGAAAACTAAAAAAATAAAATTAGGACATTTATTATAATAATATTTATTAAAATTTGAAGAAATTTTTTATATATTTCAACAAATTTTTTAAAACTAAAATTTGTTTATTATAAAGTTCTTTTTGTAATAATTTTTTAATTTTATAATTATAGTTATTAAAAAATTTTTTATTAAAAATATTTTTTATATATATATTCCATGTTTTTTTTTCTATTTTACTTAATGTAAATGGAAAATTTCTTGCTTTATATTTAAATAATAATATATTAGCTCTTATATCTTTAAATATAAATTCATTTAAATTAATAATAGTTTTTTTTTTATTATGTATTTTTTTAAATTTAAATAAATCTTCATTTGAAAAAAAATTTTTATATAATTGTTCATCAACATTATAAATATTTGTTTCTTCATTTTTTTGTTTAAAATTTAAAAAAATATATTTTATTATCTTTTTTATTTTAAAAAAATTTTTTTTTAAAATAAAAAAATTTTTTATATAAAATATAATTTTAAATTTTAAACGTTTAAGATCTTGTTTTTTTAAAATATTTAATGAAAGTATTAAAGGAAATTTATTTAAATTAATAAATTGTATGTACGAAAAAATATTTTTTTTATATATTTGTTTATTTTTTATAATTTGTAAAAAATCATATACATTATTTATTAAATTAAATGAAATTAGTATATTTTTATTTTTTGGATGCCAAAATAAGGGAGTAATACAACTTATATTATTATTTTTATTTTTATAAATACTACTAATATGAATAAAAATTTGGATTTTAGATAAATCTATTTTTTTTATTAATTCCTTTTTATTTCTATATTTTAAAAAATATTTATATAATAATGGTTGTTTTTTTTTAATTAATTTAGTTATAGATATTGTAGTATAAACATCAGATAATGCATCATGAGCATTTTTATTATATAAATTTTTTATATTATTTAAACTAGCAATTTTTTCAAGATTAAATATTGGAATATTATTTTTTTTAGGCCAATTAATACCATCTGGTCTTAATACATAACAAGCTCTAACTAAAGATAATATATCCCAACGACTATTATTATTTTTCCAAAACCAACTATATGGATCATAAAAATTACGATAAAATAAAAATCTACTAAATTCATCATCAAAATTAATATTATTATAACCTAAAATACAAGTATTAGGTAATGAAAAAATTTTATTAATATTACTAGCAAATTCACATTCTGTTTGACCTTTTAAATTAATTAAATCAAGACTAATATTATGAATAATCATAGATTTGGGATCAGGTAAGTAATCATTAGATAATTTACAATAAAGTATTATAGGTTTACCTATAATTTTTAAATTAATATTAGTACGTATACAAGCAAATTGAGCAATTCTATCTTTAATAGGATTTAATCCAAAAGTTTCATAATCATAAAATAAAAAATTAAATTTTGATTTTTTTTTTATTAACATAGTATATAATAATATTATAGTATTAAAATTATAACAATAATTATTATCTTAATTATTATGGTGAGATGGCCGAGTGGTCTAAGGCGCATGCCTGGAAAGTATGTATATGGAAACGTATCAAGGGTTCGAATCCCTTTCTCACCAAAAAATATGTTTGTTTTGTGTAAAATAATTAATATTAATTTTATTATTATTATTTATGAGAGAAGTATGTTAAATAAAAACATAATTAAAATAATAAATTATTATAATTATATTCTTAAGTTTTTTTATTGAATGGAAAGCTTTTTATTGTTATTACAAGGAAAGGGAATGCTTACTCATAAAAAAATTTTATTTATTACTGTAGATTATTTTTAATTAACTATTATTTTATATAGGTAAAAAATATAGTAAAAAATTTTTATTTTTTTAAAAAAATTATAGATATAAAATTAAAAAATATCACACTATTATCATTAAATATCCATATATATTTATTATTACAAAATTTATTTATGATTTTAGATTATTATTAAGTCTTATCATTATAGATATTTTTTTGGGAAGATTATTTACAATTTTATTAGACATTTTACTAATTTTATTAAATATTTTATATATTTTTTTATTATTTATAATACTTAAATTTATTTATAAAATTAAAATTAAAAAAAAATATTTTTGATATATAAATTATATGTTTAATATTTTGTTAAATATATTTTTTAATAATTTGAATTATTAATTCAGGATAAAATCCTAAAAAAACGGTTATTATAGCTAAAAATAACATTAATTTTTTAATAAAAATAAAAAAATTATTATTTTTAATTGTATTTAAATAAATATTTTTGTTTATTTCAGATGGAATTAAATACATACTAATAATTATACGTAAATAATAATATAATCCTATAGTACTTCCTAAAATAATAATACTAGTTAGATACCATAATTTAATTTTTATACTTAATATTATTAAATAAAATTTAGATATAAAACCAATTGTAATTGGAATACCAGCTAAAGATAATAACATTATTGTTAATATAATAGTTAATGTAGGATCATACCAAAATAATCCACGATAATAATATATTTTATCTATATTTTTATCCTTAAGATTAAAACTTGACAATATACTCATAATTCCTAAAATACTAAAATTACTAATTATATAACTAATAATACATATACTCATCATTTCTAATGAAAATGTATGTGTGACATATATTTGATTATAAATTAAAATTACAAACATATATCCCATTTGAGCTATAGAAGAATAACCTAATATACGTTTAATATTGTTTTTTGTAATAGCAGCCATGATATTACCAAATATTATTGATAATATTGATAATATAATTAATATTTTATAGAAAAAAAATCTATTATAGTTAATTTGTGAAAAATATATTAAAAATTTCACTAAAAATATAAAAATAGCTGATTTACTAAATGTAGTTAAAAAAATTGTTACAGGCATTGATGAACCTTGATATACATCAGGAGTCCATAAATGAAAAGGTACTATTGATAATTTAAATCCTAAACTTATTAAAATTAAAAATATTCCAATTAAAGATAAATATTTGATTAAATATATATTATTATAAGAATAATGATTAATTAAATAAATAAAATTTAGATTACCATAATCTAAATAAATAAAAGATATCCCAAGTATTAAAAATGATGATGATATAGTAGATAAAATCATATATTTAATACTGGCTTCTAACGAATATTTTGATCTAATATCATAACTTATTAAACCACATATAGGAATAGATATTAATTCAATTCCCATTAACATGGTAATAAAATTATTTGCATTAATTAAAACCATACTTCCTATAGTAGATATTATTATTAATAAATAAAATTCGTCTTTATTATATTTTAAAAAAGATAACCAAATATATGATATTAAACAAATTAAAATATTATTAATTATTAATAAAATATTATAAAAAAATGAATAATTATCTTTAAAAAATAAATAATTTTTTGAAAAATTAATATTTTTTGTATAAATAATAGATATTATTGTTAATATAAATCCTAAAATTGTAATAATTAAACTTGTTAAATTATCTCTTTTAATTGATATTTTTATTAATAAAATAATTGATAATAAAACCATAATAATAAATGGTATTAACAGTACTAGTAATTTAGTCATAAATAAATTCTATTTTTTAAATAAATTTTTTAAACTATAAAATAATTTTCTTATTTGTAATTAAATAATCCTATTTAATATACTATTAATAGTATTATTTGATATATTTAAAATAAGTTGTGGATAAAATCCTATAATTAATAATAAAATTATAAGTATAAAAAGAATAATTTTTTCTCTAAAAAATATGTCATGTGTTAAAATTAATATTTTAGTTTTAGGTCCATAAAAAATTTTTTGTATCATATTTAAGGAATAAATACTAGAAAATAATAAACTAAATGTTGCAATAGTAGCATAAATTGGATAATGATTAAAAATACCTAATAAAATTAAAAATTCTCCTATAAAATTTCCTGTTCCAGGAATACCAATACTTGCTAAAGCAAAAAATAAAAATGATCCTGGTAATATATTTATATAATTCCATATACCTCCCATTAATTTAATATTTCTAGTTTTTAATCTTTCATATATTTGTCCACAAAGAATAAATTGAGCAGATGCACAAATACCATGAGATAACATTTGTATAATAACCCCTTGATAAGCTAATTTATTACTACTATAAATTCCTATTAAAATAAATCCCATATGAGATATAGAAGTATATGCTATAATTTTTTTTATATCGGTTTGTGTACAAGCCATTAAACATCCATAAAATATACCTATTATACCTAATGGTATAGCAATAAAAGCAAATTTTGAAGATGATATTGGAAATAATGGTAAAGTAAATCTTAATAAACCATAAGCTGCTGTTTTTAATAAAATACCTGCAAGATCTACAGATCCAGCTGTTGGTGCTTGACTATGAGCATCTGGTAACCATCCATGAAATGGAATTATAGGCATTTTTATTGCAAAAGAAATAAAAAAAAATAACATCAATAAAAATTCTGTTTTTAAATTTAAATTATTATTTAATAAAATATTATAATTAAAAGTTAATTTTCCTGTTATTGTTTGATTGAAAAATACTAATAATAAAATTCCTAATAACATTAATAATCCACTAGATTGTGTATAAATAAAAAATTTAGTAGCTGCTTTAATTCTACTATAACCTTTTTTAATATCTTTATGTCCCCATAAAGATATTAAAAAATACATGGGTATTAACATAATTTCCCAAAATAAAAAAAATAAAAACATATCTATGGATAAAAATACACCAATTACACTACTTAAAATCCATAATAAATTTAAATGAAAAAATCCATGCCATTTTTTTATTTCATTCCAAGAACATAAAACTGCCATTATACCCAGTAATCCAGTAAGATTAATCATTAATAATGATAATCCATCTATAGCTAGATGGAAATTTATACCAAAACGAGGAATCCAATTAAAAACAAATTCTGATATCCATAAAGGATGTAATAATATTTTTTGATTAAAATAATTTAAATTTAAAATATATTCAAAAATTGATAAAATAAAAATAAAACTAATAGAAATTAAAGAAATCCAACGAGGTATTTTAAAGTTTATTTTTTCACTTTGCCAACAAATAATACCACTAATAAAGGGAATTAATATTAACCATGGTAATAACATAAATAAAATTTCCTAATTATATTTTAATAATTTTATATATATATTTAAATTTTTAAAGTATTAATAATTAATAATATTTATGATTTAATATTATTAAATATAAAAATATTAAAAATAATCCCAAATACATCAATGACATATACCAACGTATATATCCATTTTCACTTATTAATAATATTTTTCCTATTTGATTTATTGTATTTATTACTAAAAAATTAATAAATTTTGAAATAGGATCATTTTTTATAATGGATAATATTTTTATAAAATTATTAACAAAAATTTTTTTATAAACAAAATCAATATAACATCCATTTAAAAAAAAATGGTTTATAAAAAAAAGTTTATTAAAATAATTTTTAGTAATTTTTTTAATAAAAATAATATTTTTACTATAAAACATATATAATAAGAAACTTATTATAGATATAATTATAGATATTATTTGCATGATAAAATAATAATTATGATTAATTAGTAATATTTTATTAGGTAATAAAAAATTATTTTTTATAGGTAATAATTTTATTCCTATAAAACTTGACAATATACTTAATATAAGTAGAGGAAAATTATGTGTAAATTTATTATTACTATTTATGATGGTAAAAATAGTATTATTTTTTTTATAACAAATAATATAAATCAAACGTATAGTATATAAAGAAGTAAAAAAACTACCTATTATACTAATAATAAATAATAAATTATGTTGTTTCATTATAATTTCATAAAGAATTTTTTCCTTGGTAAATCCACTTATAGTTATAATAGGAAATGATAATAAAGATATTGAACCAAATAAAAAACAATAATATATAAAAGGAAGATATTTTTTTATTTTTCCTATTTTTAATATATTTTGCTCGTTTTTATATGAAAAAATAATAGATGCAACACATAAAAATAGTAATGCTTTAAAAAAAGCATGAGAAATTACATGAAATAAAGTTGCATGCCATGAATTAATACCTAATGCTAAAAACATATAACCAATTTGGCTCATAGTAGAATAAGCTAAAATACGTTTAATATTATTTTGTACTAATGCAGAACAACCAGACAATAATATGGTTATTGAACCAATTATACTAATTAAAAATAGTATATTACTGTTCATTAAAAATAATATATTATTACGTAAAATTAAATAAATTCCTGCTGTTACCATAGTAGCAGCATGTATTAAAGCTGATGCTGGAGTAGGCCCAACCATAGCATTTATTAACCAAGTATTTAAAGGAAATTGAGCAGATTTACCTATTGCACCTATAATTAACATTATAGATATTATTTTTAAATAATATGATTTATAATAAATATTAGATAATAAAATTAATGATGATATTTTAGAAAAATTTAAAGTATGAAATATTTGAAATATTAAAAATATACCAATAATTAAAAAAATATCACTAAAACGAGTAATTAAAAATGTTTTAATAGCGGATAATCCATTAAAAGTTTTTTCATGAAAAAAACCAATTAATAAATATGAACAAACACCAACTAATTCCCATCCAAAAAACATTAAAATAAAATTATCTGCTAAAATTAATAATGCCATACTTGCAATAAATAAATTTGTATATGCAAAAAACTTAGAATATTCTTCTTCATTTTTCATATACCAAATAGAAAATATATGTATAAAAAAACCTATCCATGTTGTAATAGATAACATAATTAAAGATAACATATCTAAATAAAGGCTTACATTAATATGTAAATTATCAATTTTTAACATTTGCCATAAAAATTGTCTATATGACAAAAGATTTTTATTAAAAAAGATGAATCCTATAATTAACGTAATAATTGAACTTATTCCTATAAAACTTACTCCAATTATTGAAATTTGAACTTTATTTAAATAATTTGAAAATAAAGATAGTATTAAAAAACTAATTAATGGCATTAAAATAATTAAAAAAAGGTATTTCATCCTTTCATCTCACTAATTGAATCAATATTAATTGTATTATTATAATAATATAATTTAATTAATAAAATTAAACTTATACAAGTTTCTATAGCTGATATACTTATTGATAAAATATACATAATTTCTCCTTCTGTTTGTTTCCAATAATTACCAGAAATTATACATGATAATGCAGCTATATTTATCATTATATCAGTAAAAATTAAAATATATAACATATTACGTCTAATAATTGTTCCTATTATTCCAATAACAAATATTATAACTATAAATGTTAAAACATGATGTAAAGGTATCATTTTTTTTTCTTTTTATGTTTAAAAAATTTTTAGTAAAAATATTAATTAATTTTTTGTTTTCCTATATGTAAAACAATAATTACACCAGATAATAATAATATTGAAATTAATTCTATAATAATTTTATATTGTGTAAATAAATTTATACCTATATTTTTAATATCAAGAAAATTATATAGTATATATTTTTTATTATATAAATTTTTAAAAATATAAAATGTAATTATTAAAAATAATAGAGTAAAAATTATAATAGTTATTATAAATGGTAATTTTTTAATTAAATAATATTTTTCTTCTGATTCAACTTTTTTATAATTTAATAACATTAAAACAAAAATAAATAGGATAATAATGGCTCCTGCATATATAATAATTTCTAATGCTCCTGCAAAATAATCACCTAAAAGAAAAAATATACATGATATTGAAATTAATGAAATTAAAAAATATATTAATGTATAAATAGGATTAACACTTATAATTATAAAACATGTAAAAATTATTGATATAAATTCCAATATATAAAATATTTTTTCCATAAAAACATACCTTTAATTTATATTATGGTAATATATTTTTAATATCTACTTCAATATCTGAATCTTTAGTAGATATTTTTTTTTTATTCAGAATATTCACTCCTGAAATATCATAGTAATCATAATTAGGATATTTTCCTTGATTATTAATTAATAAGTCATTTTTTTCATATATTAAGTTTTTTCTATTAAATTCACATAATTCAAAATCAGGAATTAATTGTATTGCACCTGTTGGACAAGCTTCCTCACAAAATCCACAAAAAATACATCTAGATATATTAATTCTAAAAAATAATGGATAAGATCTTCCATCTTTTTTTACTGCTTTTTTTAAAGTTATACAACCTACTGGACATACTACAGCACAAAGATCACAAGCAACACATTTTTCATTATTATTTAAATCAGATGTTAATATAATTCTACCTCTATATCTTGTTGGTAAATGAACTTTTTCTTCTGGATACATAATAGTTTCTCTTCTACTAAAAATATTTTTCCAGACTAAAAAAATACTTTGAATTTGACTCATTACATCAAAAAAAAATTTTTTTATATTCATTTTTTTATTTTTTAATAAATAATTATTTTAATGATACTATAAAAGCAGTAATAACTAAATTAATTAATGTTATTGGTAAACATATAAACCAACCAAAATGCATAATTTGATCATAACGTGGTCTAGGTAATGAAGCTCTTATTAAAATAAATAATATAATAAATATTATAGTTTTAATTAAATACCATATAATAGATGGTAAAAATGGTCCTAACCATCCGCCAAAAAATAAAATTACTATTAAAGATGAAAGTATAATAATACTAATATATTCTCCTATAAAAAATAATCCAAATTTCATTCCAGAATATTCAATATGATAACCATCAGCTAATTCTTGTTCTGTTTCTGGTTGATCAAAAGGATGTCTATGACACAATGCTATAGATGCTATAATGAAAGATAAAAAACCAAAAAATTGAGGTATTATATTCCAACAATATTTATATTGTTGATTGACTATATCAAATAAATTAAATGATCCAGTTTGACAAATAATACCCATTAATGATAAGCCTAAAAAAATTTCATAACTAATTATTTGAGCTACTCCTCTAATAGTTCCTAATAAAGCATATTTATTATTACTAGCCCAACCTGCAAATAAAATTGAATATACGGAGATACTCGCCATCATAAAAAAAAAAAGTATCCCAATATTTAAATTAGATATCATTATATAAGGAGTAATTGGTAATACGGCAAATACTGATAATAATGAATTAAAAGCAATCACGGGTGCTATATTAAATAATAATTTGTTAGAAAAATTAGGAGTCCAATCTTCTTTAAAAAGAATTTTTATCATATCTGCTAATAATTGTAAACAACCATATAACCCAACTCTATTAGGTCCATAACGATTTTGAAATAAAGCTAATATACGTCTTTCTATAAAACTTAAAAAAGCACCACTAATTATTAATATTATTAATATTAATAATGTTTTTAACATATATATTAATTCCATTGAATTTAAAAAAGAAAATAAAATCATTTTAATACCTTTATTTTTTCAATAGTTTTTCCTGAAAAAGATAATGGAATTTCTTTTATTCCTAGTGGCATACTAATCAAACCTTGATGTAAAAATTTTGAAATATAAGTTTTTAATATAAAAATATTATTTAAACAATATATTTTAACTAAATGATTATTTAAAATACCTAATTTTTTAGCATCTTTTTGATTAAAAAAGACATAATGATTATAGAAGTATTTTTGTATTAAAAAAGATTCTTGAATTAAAATCTTATTATAAAATAAATGATGATATGAAACAATTATTAATTTTTTAGAAATAGAAAATTTATTAAAATTATCTTTTATTTTAATCTTAATTTTATTATTTTTTTTTTCACGGATTTTAAATCCTGTAGGTCCATATTTTGATGAAATTCCTATTTCTTTTTGAAATTTATATAATGATTGTGAAGAATTTAATCCTGGATACCATAAAAATGGTAAATGTGTACAATTAATATTTGAATTATAATTTCCTTCCATAGAAAAATTAAATATAGTATCTTTATCTTTTGGTTGTTCTGGTTCATTAACACTACTATTAGATAATATTGATGTTCTTCCACTATAACGAATTGGTGATCTTGCAAATTTTCGATTATGTATTCTATAATTTGCTTTAGGAGCAGCTAAACTAATTCCATTAAGAATGGAAATATTTTTTTCACATTTTTTAATTACTTCATCTAAAGTAATACTATTATTTAAATTTTTTAATTTAGCATATATTTTATATATCCATTTCCAACTTGATTTTCTATTATTATTTTTATTATAAAAAGAAGGTTTATATACTTGAAAAAATCTCTGTGCTCTACATTCATTATTGATAACAGTTCCACTACTTTCCATAAAATTTGCTGTTGGTAATATTATATTTGCTTTTTTCATAGTTCTACTAAAAATATGATCTAATACGATTATATTAGGAATATTTTTAAAAAAATTATTTAATTTACTTTTTTCTTCATAAAAATATAAATCATTTTCTACAATAATAATTGTGTCAATAATTGAATTATTATTAGATAAATTATTTTTAATAAATATATCATCTAAAGATTTTCCATTTATTAATCCTAATCCCATACTATTTACCGTATTTAATCCATAAAATAAACCTGTATTTTTTTTTTTTTTATTAAGTGCTTGTGCTATAGCATAAGATGCAGATATTAATTCTAAAGAATTAGATCCTGTTCCCGAAATAATTAAAGGTTTTTTTGAATTTAACAAAATATTTTTTATTTCAATAATTTTATTTTTTAATGTTTTATCATATAAAAATATATTATTTTTTTTATTTTCATTATTTTCAATGTAATTTGCTAATGTAAAACCAAATTGAGATTGTTTAATTATAGTATTATAATAATTCCATGAAGAAATGTCATCTAAAATTGTCTTGTCAAGACTTGTTATAAATAATGAATTTGATGATTTATTGTTAATATTTAAAATTGCATCAGAATGCCAATAAGGAATATTTTTATTAAGTACATTTTTTTTCATTGCTTGTCTTACAGCTAAAGCTGCACGAGGATTTGTATTACTTAAATCTTCTCCTAAAATTAAAATTACATCATAATTTTCTATTTCTGATAAAGTTGGGAAATATATATTTGTATTTTGTAATATTTTTATTATATAATTAATTTGTTTTTTTTCACTTTCTAAAATACCTAAACAAAAATTTTTTTTTCCAACTAATTTTTTTAAAAGAAAATTACTTTCTATACTTGCTCTAGGTGAGCCTATACCAATAATTTTTTGAGATTTTAATATTAAGTTCGTAATTTTTTTAACAATTATATTTCTATTTAAAATAATTTTTTTGTTATAAATAATATTAATAGGATTATTTTTTAAATGAGTATAACCATAACCAAAATAACCTTTATCACAAAGAAAATAATGATTTATTTCTTCATGAAATCTATTTTGTATATTAGATAATATACCATAACGTTCTCCAACAAAAATATTACATCCTAATGAACAATGTTGACAAATACTAGGAGCATATTGAAGATCCCATTTTCTTGTAAAATTATTAATATAAGCTTTATCAGTAAATACTCCTGTTGGACAAATTTCAATTAAATTTCCAGAAAATGAATTTTCTAATATTCCATCATTATATCTTCCAAAATAAATATCATTTTTTGATGCAAAAACATTAAAATCTTTTCCACCAGCATAATTTTTATAAAATCTTACACAACGATAACACGTAATACAGCGATTCATTATATGAGATATAAAGGGACCTAAGTATTGGTTTTTATATTTTCTTTTAGGAAAAGTATATCTACGTATATTATGTTCCACCATAACAGTCATATCTTGTAGATGACAACTACCTCCTTCATTACAAATAGGACAATCATGAGGATGATTTAACATTAATAATTCAATAATTTTTTTACGAAAATTAATGATATCATTATCATTAATAATAATATATGATTCTTTAGAAGGTAAGGACATACAGGACATAATTATATGTCCTTTTTTTTTAGTATTATCATATTGTTTTATTGCACATTGACGACAAACACCTATACTTCCTAAAATAGGATGCCAACAAAAATATGGTATATTAAAACCTAAAGATAAACATATTTTTAATAAATTATCTTTTTTATTAACTTTATATAATTGATTTTCTATATGAATATTAATCATAATACATATTCCGTATATTAATTTACAATAAAAATACTTTATTGATAATAATTACAATGTTTAAATTTATTTATTTTTATATAAAAAATAATTAATTTAATAAGTTATACCATATTCAAATTCATGTAAAAAATATTTTAAGGCACTATTTAAAGGAGCCATAGCACCTGGAGCATGTGCACAAAATGGTCCTTCGTCCTTTAATAAATTACTCATATCTTTTAATATAATAAGATCTTTAGTAGATCCTATTTTTTTTTCTAAATTATTTAATATTTTTACAATCCAAGGTAATCCTTCCCTGCAAGGAGTACATAAACCACAAGATTCTCTTGCAAAAAAATTTTCTAAATTTTTTAATAAAGATACTATATTAATTTTATTATCTATAGCTATAGATATACCAGTTCCTAATCTACTTCCTGCTTTATAAATAGTAATAAAATCCATGGGTAAATCTAAATGATTTTCCATTAAAAATCCGGTACCTGCCCCACCAGGTTGCCATGTTTTAAGTTTTAATCCTTTTTTCATACCACCAGCATATTTTTCTAAAACAATACGAGCTGGAGTACCAAAAGGTAATTCCCATAATCCAGGTTTTTTTACATTACCAGAAAAACCTAACATTTTTGTTCCACTATCATTTTTACTATTTGATAAATTATGATACCAATCAGATCCATAATTTATTATTCCAGGTATATTAAAAATAGTTTCAACATTATTTACACATGTAGGTTTACCCCATAATCCAATTGTAGAAGGATATGGAGGTTTAAAACGAGGATTAGCACGTTTACCTTCTAAAGAATTAATTAATGCTGTTTCTTCTCCACATATATATCTACCAGCACCAATATGAAGATAAATATCAAAACTGAAATTAGTATTTAAAATATTTTTACCTAATACTCCAAATTTATAAGCTTCTTTTATTACTATATTTAAAATTTTTGCACATTTAATATATTCTCCTCTTAAAAAAATATATCCTTTATTAGCTTGAATAGCAAAAGCACTAATAATCATTCCTTCTAATAATTGATGTGGAATATGTTCTATTAAAAAACGATCTTTATAAGTACCAGGTTCCATTTCATCAGCATTACATAAAAAATAACGAGTTTCTAAAGTATTATTTTTTTTTGGCATAAGATCCCATTTTAAACCAGTATAAAAACCTCCACCTCCCCTACCTTTTAATTTTGATTTTTTTACAATATCAATTATTTCTTGTGGATTATTTTTTTTTAAAATTGTTTTTAAAATTTGATAACCATTTTTTTTTATATATTTTTTTATAAATATTGTTTTATTTTTACTAATACGCCATGTTAAAGGATGTGTTTCTGGATTAGGATTAATTATTTTCATAAATATATTTATCCAATATTTTATTAAAACTATTAATTGTTAATGAATTATAAATTTTTTCATTAATCATAATAACAGGACTATTTTCACAATGACCTAAACAACATATAGGAATTAAAGTAAATAAATTATCAGTAGTTGTTTGGCCTGGAATAATTTTTAATTTTGTTGTAATGTTTTTTAAAATTTTTTTATATCCTGTTATATAACATACAATACTATCACAATATTTAATTACATATTTACCAACTGGTGATCTAAAAATTTGACTATAAAATGTTGCTATACTATCAATTTCAGAAGGATGTATATTTAAAATGTCGGAAATAAAAATAATAATCTCATCAGAAATCCATCCATATTTTTTTTGGAAAAAAATTAATATTTCTAAAACAGCAGCATTATTACATATATAATGATTTTTAATTTTATTAATAATTTTTAATTCTTTTTCATTTAAAATTAAACTAATTTTATTAAATATTTTTTTTGTCATATTATTTTAACGATCTACATCAGACATAACAAAGTCAATACTACCTAAATAAGTAATCAAATCTGATATCAAACTACCACAAATTACAGATGGTATTTGTTGTAAATGAGGAAAACTAGGTGTTCTAATTCTAGTTCGATAACTTATCGTATTACCATCACTTATTAAATAATAACTGTTAATACCTTTTGTGGCTTCAACCATCTGAAATGATTCATTTGCAGAAATTAATGGCCCCCAAGAAACTTGTATAAAATGTTGAATTAATGTTTCTATATCATTTAACATTCTATTTCTTAAAGGAGGAGTTGTTAAAGGATGATCTACTTTATATAATCCTTCAGGCATATAATTTAAACATTGATTTATAATACGCAAACTTTGCCAAATTTCTTCAAATTTTAATAAAACTCTTGAATAACAATCACTAATATTTTTACCTATAGGAATTTCAAAATCAAAATTTTCATATCCAGAATAAGGACGCCATTTTCTAACATCAAAATCTAATCCAGTTGCTCTTAATCCTGTACCAGTTACTCCCCAAGATATTGCTTCTTGTTGATTATAAGATGCTATATTTTTAGAACGAGATATTAAAATACTATTTTGTAATGCTACTTTTTTATATATTTTTAATCTTTTAGGTAACCAAATAATTAATTTTTTTACTAAAATATCCCATCCCTTAGGAAGATCTTGTGCTAAACCTCCTATTCTAAACCATGATGGATGCATTCTAGCACCAGTAATAAACTCAATAATATCATATATTTTTTGTCTATCAGTAAATGCTAAAAAGACAGGAGTCATAGCACCTACATCTTGTATAAAAGTAGATAAATATAATAAATGACTATTAATACGAAATAATTCTGATAACATTATTCTGATAACTTTAATTCTATCATTAACAATAATATTAGCTAATTTTTCTACTGCTAAAATATAAGGCATTTCATTAATACATCCACCTAAATATTCAATTCTATCTGTATATGGAATATACGTATGCCATGTTTGTCTTTCAGCTATTTTTTCTGCTCCTCTATGATGATAACCTATATCTGGTATGCATTTAATAATTTCCTCACCTGATAATTGTAATATTATTCTAAATGCACCATGAACAGAAGGATGATTAGGTCCTAAATTAAGAAACATATAATTATTATATTTTTTATTATCATCTATTGATAAATTCCATTCTTTTGGATTAAAATCAGTAGAGTTAATATCTATTTTATATTTTTCTTTAGTTAAAGAATAAGGTTTAGATTCTGTAGCTCTAAAAGGAAAATCTTTACGTAAAGGATAACCATTATTCCAATTTCTAGGCAGTAATATATGATTTAAAAATGGATGATCAATAAAATTAATACCATACATTTCCCATATTTCTCTTTCATACCAATTAGCATTTTTATAAAAATTAGTTATAGTATAAACACTTAGAAATTTTTTTTTTAAGGGAATTTTAATAATTATATCTGAATTTCTATTAATAGAAATTAAATGATAAAATAAAGAAAAATCCATTTTAGACATTAGTTTAAATTTATTATAATGTAATCTTTCATCTATGCCATGCATATCATATAACATATTATATGGATTATTAATTTGAGAAAAAAATTTCATAAATTTTATTAAATCTTTATTTCTAATCCAAATAATTAATGGCATTTTATTATTCATATTATTTTGTATAATAAATTCTTTAAAACTAAAATTATTATTTAATTCATTTATTATTGATTTTTTATATTTTTTATAAAAAAATTTATTATGTTTTTCTCCTATTTTCTGAATTATTTTATCAAA
This sequence comes from Enterobacteriaceae endosymbiont of Donacia versicolorea, assembly GCF_012570965.1. Lineage (NCBI taxonomy): Bacteria > Pseudomonadati > Pseudomonadota > Gammaproteobacteria > Enterobacterales > Enterobacteriaceae > Enterobacteriaceae endosymbiont of Donacia versicolorea. The sequence continues at coordinate 379,662 of NZ_CP046214.1, forward strand.
AAAATTATTCATAATTGAATCCTATTATAAATTTCATATAAAATTATATATTATTATTTAATTTAATATTTTTATTAAAAAATTTACTAGATGATTTCATTTTAGCTTTATATATACCTTGATCTCCTAAAACCCAAGATAAAGGACGTCTTTCATTATTAATAGATTTTTGTAATAATAATAATGCTTGTATATACGATTCTGGTCTAGGAGGACATCCTGGTATATAAATATCCACAGGTAAAAATTTATCTACTCCTTGTACAACAGAATATATATCATACATTCCTCCAGAATTAGCACAAGAACCCATCGAAATTACCCATTTTGGTTCTAACATTTGATCATATAATCTTTGTATAATAGGGGCCATTTTTAAAAAACATGTTCCAGCTATTACCATAAAATCTGCTTGTCTAGGAGATGCTCTTAAAACCTCTGAACCAAAACGTGCTATATCATTAATAGATGTAAATGAAGTAGTCATTTCTACATAACAACAAGATAAACCAAAATTATATGGCCATAAAGAATTTTTTCTACCCCAATTAATTATTTTATGTGTAATTTTCTTTAAATTTCCTAAAAAAATATTTTTATTAATTTGTTCATTAATAGGATCATAATTAACAATTTTTTTATCTTCTAAAGGAAATTTTTTTTGATTATTAATTTTAGATTTTGTAATAGTATATTTCATTTTATAAAGTATATATTTTAAATTTAATATTTTTTAAAATTTTTCTTTTTAATCAAAAGCTTTCATTTTAAATAAATAAAATAAAGTAACTAAAATAGTTAAAATAAATAATATTCCTTCAATAAAACCTTCAAATTTCACAATTTTAATAGAAACAGACCATAAATATAAATATAATGATTCAATATCAAAAATTATAAAAAATATTGCTATCAAATAAAATTTAATATGTATTTTTACTTTATTATCACCATAAGAAAATATTCCTGATTCGAATGGAAGATGTTTATCTAAACCATATGAATGTCCTCCTAAAAATAATGATATTAACATCATTATACAACTAATAATAATAGCAAATATTTGAAATATTATAAAATAATTATAGTTTAAAACTAATTTATTTATTACCATAATGTATACTCTAGATTAAAAAATTATTTGATTAAAATTATATAATATAATTTTTTATTAAAAATTTTTTTAAATGATTAAAATTATTAGATAAGGTATAAGATAAATTTTTTTTTTTATTACAATTAACTAATATATTAGGTAATATTATTTTTTTATTTAAAATATTAAAAATATAATCTTGAAATTTAGATGGGTGAGCAGTACCAAGAAATACATTAAATGTATTTTTTTCTAATATTTTTTTTTTTAATGCGCAATAACTTACAGCTGAGTGTGGTTCTAAAATATATTTATATTTATTATACACATCTATTATGGTTTCTGTTGTTTTAATATCTGTAATTACAGAAGATGTTAATTCATTTAAATTCCAATTTTTTTTATGAAAAATTTCTTCAACTCTAGGCCAATTATTAGGTGAGCTAACATCCATTGCATTTGATAATGTTGGTATAGTTTTTTTAGGAAACCAAATTCTTGTATTTAAATATCTAAAAACTGTATCATTTACATTAGTAGCTGCAATAAATTTATATATGGGTAACCCAATCGCTTTAGCTATTAAACCAGCAGTTAAATTTCCAAAATTACCACTAGGAATTGAAAAAATAATTTTTTTCTTTCTTTCTTTTAAAGGTATTTGAGAAAATGCTTCAAAATAATAACATATTTGGGCTATTAAACGACTAACATTTATTGAATTAGCTGAATTAAAAGATAAATTTTTATTAAGTTCTTTATCATTAAAAACTTGTTTAATAAGATTTTGACAATCATCAAAATTACCTTTAATAGCAATTGTTTTTATATTATTACCTATAGTACAAAATAATTTTTCTTGTAAAACAGAAATTTTTTTATAAGGATATAATATTACAACTTCAATATTATTAATTTTATTAAAAGCATGAGCAACAGCTGCACCAGTATCTCCAGAAGTAGCAGTTAAAATAATAATTTTATTTTTTTTATTAAAAAAATTTAACATTTGTGCCATAAAACGTACACCAAAATCTTTAAATGCTAAAGTTGGCCCATGAAATAATTCTAAACAAGAAAGATTATTATCAATTAAATTTAATATTAACGGGAAATTAAATGCTTTTTTAATTTTTTTTTTTAAAATCTCTAAAGAAATTTCTTTCTCATTAATAAATAATGATAATATATAGCTACTTCTATCTATAAAATTAAAATTTAATATATCTTTAATTATATTATTATTTAATTTTGGTAAATTTTTAGGAAAAAATAAACCTTGATTTTTTCCTAAACCTATTTTTAAAACTTGATTAAATGTTTTTTGTTCTTTATGATAATTAAGATTATAAAATTTCATGTTCTCTCCATAATTTTAGTACCTATCTCATTTATTTTACAAATATAAACAAAACCATTTTTTTTTAAAAAATGTTTTTTTAACCAATTCACCATATTATATGCAATATTTAAATTATTAAAAATACTAAATATAGTTGGTCCTGATCCTGCAATGCCATAACTTAAAGCACCAAATTTTTTTGCTGTATAAGTAATTTGTTCAAAATTAGGAATAAGAGATTTTCTATAAGGTTCTACAATAAAATCTTTCATTAATTTTAATGCCAGTAATTCTTGTTTTGTATGACTAGCATGTATAAATCCTGCTAAATATTGACTTTGTTTAATAAAAATTTCTTTTTTATATAAATTTGGTAATATTTTCCTGGAATCGTATGTAGATAATTGAATACCAGAATATGCAATCACCCAAAACCAATTTTTAAAAATTGGAATATTTTGAATTATTAAATTATCTTTATCAGTTATTAAAATTAATTTCATACCACCAAAAAAACAAGGAACGATATTATCGTAATGTATATTACCTGATAAAAATCCTTCTAATTCTCCCATTAATTTTAATAAATCATATTCTTTTAATGGATTATTACAAAATAAATTTATTGCTTTTAAGAAAGCAACTATAGAACAAGCACTTGAACCTAGTCCAGATGAAACAGGAACATTTTTTTCTAAAATAATTTTTAAAGGAATTTTTCGACCAATTTTATTACAAAATTTCATCCAACAATGAAAAATGATATTTTTATATTTTTCTTTTGGTAAATCATTAAAAAAATAACCTTTATTTATTAAAGTAAATTTTTTAGATGAATAAATTGATATAAAATCTCCTAAAATTCCTCCATCTATTCTAGATAACGCTATTCCTAACGTGTCGAAACCTACATTAATATTACCAATAGAAGCAGGAGAATAAATTTTAATCATAAAAATCATTCCTTATTTTAATTAAATGAGACGTAGTAAATCAGCAAGTACTCCTGCAGCAGTTACATCATTTCCTGCACCATATCCTCTTAAAACTAAAGGATATGGTTGATAATAATCAGTATAAAAAGCAAAAGAATTTTCTCCATTTTTTATTTCAAAAAATGGATGATTTTTATCAACTTCTATAATTTTTACTTTACAAAATCCTTTTTTATTTATACTACCAATATAACGTAATACTTTATTATTTTTTTTAGCTTCTTGAATTTTTTTTTCAAAAATTTTATCAAAATCTAACAAAGATAAAAAAAATTCTTTAATAGAATGTTTTTTATCATAGTTATTTGGAATAATAGATTCTACAATAATATCACTTAATTCTAAGTTATAACCAATTTCTCTTGCTAATATAAGTAATTTTCTAGCTACATCTATTCCTGATAAATCTATTCGTGGATCTGGTTCTGTAAATCCCATTTTTTTAGCTATTTTTATAGCTTCAGAAAAAACAATTCCTTCTTCAAGTTTACCAAAAATAAATGAAAGGGATCCTGATAAAATACCAATAAAATTATTAATTTTATCACCAGTTTTTAATAAATTTTGTAAAGTACTAATAATAGGTAATCCAGCACCAACATTAGTTTCATAGAAAAAATTTAAATTTAATTGACTTGATGTAAAGTGTATTTGATTATAATATTTCATTTTAGAAGAGTTTGCTTTTTTATTAGCAGCTATTATATTTAAACCATAATTTAAAAAATTTATATATTGATTTGCAATTTCTTGTGAAGAAGTACAATCTATAATAATAGGATTAATAAACTTATGTTTTTTTAAATTATTAAATAAAATTTCTGTTGTATGTGTATTAGAAATATTTCGTTTTAAATTTTGTTTCCAATCTTTTAATTTAAGACCATTTACATCTATTAACGAACACTTAGTATTAAAAATACCACAAATATTTAAAATAATATTTTTTTTTTGAAAATAATTTCTTTTTTGATAAATTTGTTTTAATAAGGAACTACCAATACCTCCGGTACCTATAATAAAAATTTCTAATATTTTTTTTTTATGAAATAATATTTTATGTGCTGTTTCTATAATATTTTTTGTAAAATTTTTTTTTATAATAACAGCAATATAATTTTGAAAAATATTTTGTGATATATGAAATATTTTTATTTTTGTTATTTTAAAAATATGTAAAAAATCAGATATTATATTTGGGGAATTATTAATTTGATCACTTACTAATGAAATAATTGACAATTGTTGAATAACAGAAATTGGTTTAATTAATTTATGTTGAAATTCTAAATAAAATTCTTCTTCTAATGAAGATTTAATATATTTTAAATTTTTATTTGAAATAAAAATATTAATATTACATCTTTCAGAAGATTGTGTTACAAAATAAATAGATATTTTTAATTTGAAAATAAAAAATAATATTCTAGATATAATATTTTTTATGTGTTTATTTTTTTCTCCATTAATATTTAACATTGATATATTTTTTAATTCAGTTATACCTTTTATCTTATATAATGAATTTTTAATATTACTACTAATTAAAGTTCCATTAGATTTTAAATCTATTGTATTTTTAATAATACAAGGTATGTTATTCTTTAACATAGGAAATAAAGTTTTATAATGAATAACTTTAGCACCAAAATATGCTAAAGTTATTGCTTCTTGATAAGAAATAAATTCTAATAATTTTGTATTAGATATTATATTAGGATCTGCTGTATGAATACCATCAACATCAGTCCAAATTTCACAATGTTTAGCTTTTAAACAAACAGCTAATACTGATGCCGAATAATCAGAACCATTTCTACCTAATAAAACAGTTTCTTTTTTTTTATTAACAGCAGAAAATCCTACCATTAATATTATATCAATATTAGAAATATTAATATTTTTAATATTTTTTGAAGTTAAAGGAATATCAATTGTTGATTCTAAATAACTACCATATGCCAATAAATATTTTTTAGGAGAAATTACATATATTTTATATTTTTTTATCTTTAATAAAGATTCTAATATAATAATAGAAAAATTTTCACCTTGTGATAAAATTTTTGCTCTGATGATATCAGGACAATTATTAATTAAATTAATACCATATAATAATTGCTCTATTTTATTAAAAATTTTATTAAATTTATTTTTAATAAAAATAATATCTAAATTTTTAATTTTTTTTTTTAAATCATTGATTAAATTTATAAAAAATTTTTGTATATAAATAAAATCTTGTTTATAATCTCTCTTTTTTATAGATTTTTCTATCATTATTTCTAAAATATTTGTAATATTTGCTGGAGCAGATAAAACAACAGCTATTTTATTTTTTTTCAAATAAATATTAATTATATTAGTTACTAATAGAAATTTTTCTGCATTTTTTAATGATGTACCACCAAATTTCAATACTCTCATTTTTTCAACCTACCTCAAATTTTAAAATATAAAAATATGCATAATTATACATTTATAATTTTTATAAAATAACATATACTAATATTTTTATTTAAAAAATAAATTTTAATTTTCTATTTAGATAAAAATATTTTTAACTATATTTAATTAACAAATTATTTTTAATAAAATTATTTTACAAATAATTTAAAAAAAATATAAATTTTATTTATATAAAATTTTTTTTCAAAAATAATTAACATATATTAATAATATTGTAACATGAAAATAGATTTAATTATTTAATAATTTTATTAATTTATATTAATAATATTTTTATATTAAAATTAATTATTTTTTATTTAATTTTTATAAAAAATTAAATATAGTAATTTACTAATTAATTTATTAAATTACATTTTTATTTATATATTATAAATATTTAATAAATATATTAATTTTAAAAATTTTAATTTTCAATTTTTTTAATAAAAATATTTTTAATATTATTAATATTTTTATATGAAATACCTTTATTTCCTTTTACAGAATAAAATATTTTTAATTTTTCATATGTTAGTTTAAATTGTTCGGTATCAGTCTGTATATAAACTATAGAATTCTTATTAATAAGAAATATCCATTTTAATTTATCTTTATTTTGAAGAAAATCTTTATTATTGATAAAAATTAATCTACTTCCTTTTCCTTTAGTTAATCTAGGTATTTCATTTATAGAAAATATTAAAAATTTATTTAAAAATGATACAATCAAAATTTTATCATTTTTATTATTAACTACTAAAGGAGGTAAAATTTCAGCATTATCTGTTAAAATCATAAATAATTTTCCATTTCTATTACACGCAATCAAATCATGAAATTTACATACAAAACCATAACCAGAATTAGAAGAAAGAATAATTTCTTGATTATTAGATTCCATTAATAAACTTTTAATTACTGATCCCTGTGTAATATTTAATTTACTATTTAAAGGTTCTCCTTGACTACGAGCTGCTGGTAAAGTAGTAGAATCGATACTATAACTACGTCCTTTAGAATCAATAACAACTATATTTTGATTTTTTTTACCTTTTACAGAAATTAAAAATGAATCTCCTGATTTATAATTAAGGTTTGATGGATCTATAGTATGACCTTTAGCACATCTAATCCAACCCATTTTAGAAAGAATAATTGTAATAGGTTCATCTGAAACTAATTCATATTCATTTAATAATTTTGCTTCTGTTCTTTTTTTTATCATTGAACGTCTATTATTACCATAATTATTAGATGCTGATAATATTTCTTTTTTTAATAATAAATTCATTTTTTGTTTAGAAAATAGTATTTTTTGAATTTTATCATGTTCTATTTTTAATATTTTTTTTTCATTAACTAATTTTTTTTCTTCCATAAATGAAATTGAACGTAGTTTTAAATTAAGTAAATTTTCTATTTGCATGTTTGTAAGATTAAATTTTTTTTTAATGATAGAACTAGGATCTATATTTAATCTCATAATTTTTATAAATTTTTCTAAATTAGAATATACAATTAATAATCCTTGTATAACATGTAGTCTTTTTTTTAATTTATTTAAATAAAAATTTAAACGTTTTTTAACTACATAACGTCTAAAAATAATCCATTCTAATAATATTTCTATTAAATTTTTTACAGCAGGTTTATTATTTAAACCTATCATATTTAAATTTATACGATAACTTTTTTCTAAATCAGTAATAAAAAATAAATGATGCATAATTTGTTTTATTGTTAAATAATTAAAATTATTACGAATAATAATAACTATTCTTGTAGGATTTTCATAATCAGATTCATCTCTAATTTCTTCAATCATTGGTAATTTTTTATTTCTTATTTGTAAAGTAATTTGTTCAATAATACGTATTCCAGAAACTTGATGAGGTAATGCTGTAATTATAACTGTATTATCTTTTATTTGCCATACTGCTCTTAATTTAATAGAACCTCTACCTTTTTCATATATTTTATATATATCTTCTCTTGAAGTTATAATTTCACTACCAGAAGGAAAATCTGGACCTTGAATTATATCTAAAAGATTAGATAATTTTGTTTTAGGATAATCAATTAATTTAATTATAGCCTTAGATATTTCTTTAATATTATGAGGAGGAATATCTGTTGCCATACCTACTGCTATTCCTGTAGAGCCATTTAAAATTATGTTAGGTAAACATGCAGGTAATATTTTAGGTTCTAATAATGTTCCATCAAAATTAGGAATAAATTGTACAGTGCCTTTTTCTATTTCATTTAATAATATATTAGAATATTTTGATAAACGTGATTCTGTATATCTCATTGCAGCAAATGATTTAGGATCATCTGGAGAACCCCAATTACCTTGACCTTCTATTAAAGGATATCTATAAGAAAATGACTGTGCCATAAGAACCATTGCTTCATAACATGCTACATCTCCATGAGGATGATATTTTCCTATAACATCACCAATAGTTCTAGCTGATTTTTTAAATTTAGATGAGGATTTTAAACCTAATTCAGACATAGCATATATAACTCTTCTTTGTACTGGTTTTAGTCCATCACCAATATGGGGTAAAGCCCGATCAGAAATAACATAAATAGAATAATTTAAATAAGCATGTTCAGCAAATTTATATAATGGAATAGATTCTATTTTATTTTTTATTAATTTACTCATTCTTTCACCTTAAAATTAATTTTTAATTTTAATCAAATTTAAAAATATTTTATTATAAAAACAAAAATTCTTATTGTATAAATTTTATTATTTATGAAATAAAATTAAACTTTATTAAATAAATATGTTATTTTTATGCAATAAAATTTTATTTATGGATATTTTATTATGAAAAATAATAATTTTAATCATAATCAATATTTAATAACTCCAAAAGAACTTAAAGATCAGTTACCAATATCTCAAAATATAAAAAAACAAGTTTTAATATCACGTAAAATTATATCAAATATAATTTCTGGAAAAGATCATAGATTATTAATTATTTGTGGACCTTGTTCAATACATAATATAAAAGAAGCAATAGAATATGGAAATTTTTTAAAAAAAATATTTTTAAAAATTAATAATAGTATATATCTTGTTATGAGAGTATATTTTGAAAAACCTAGAACTATTTTAGGATGGAAAGGATTAATTAATGATCCATATATAAATAATTCTTTTGATATTAATAAAGGTTTATATTTAGCTCGTAAATTATTAATAAAATTAGTTAATATGAATATTTCATTAGCAACTGAAATATTAGACCCTAATACATCAAAATATCTTGAAGATCTTATTAGTTGGGTAGCAATAGGAGCACGTACTGTTGAATCACAAACACATAGAGAAATAGCATCTTCATTAAAAATACCTGTTGGCTTTAAAAATAATACAGATGGTAATGTATTTTCTGCTATAAATGCTGTTCAAGCTTCTTCTCAAAAACATCATTTTGTTGGTATAAATAATAATGGTAAAATTTGTATAATAAATAGTATGGGTAATAAAAATTGTCATATCATTTTACGTGGAGGAGTAACTCCGAATTATTATAAAAATAATATCAAAGAATATGAAAAAGATATTTTAAAGTTAGGATTAAAACCTAGAATAATGATAGATTGTAGTCATAGTAATTCTAATAAAGATTTTAAAAAACAAATTTTAGTTATTAAATCAATAATATCACAAATTAAAGAAGGAAATAATTCTATTATAGGAATAATGATAGAAAGTTATATTAAAGAGGGAAATCAAATATTAGATATCAAAAATCCTAAAAAATTAAAATATGGTATATCAATTACAGATGGATGTATAAATTTACAAATTACAAAAGATATTCTTTTTCTTATATTTGATGAATTAAATTCTGTACTTAAATTTCGTTCTTTATAAATTTTGATAAAAAAATACTATATTAAATAATTAAAATTATATGTTAAAAAAAATAGTTATATTACGTAATAAAATAGATGTTTTAGATACAAAATTACTAGAAATAATAACTAAAAGATTAATTTTAGTAAAAAAAATAGGAGAAATAAAAAATAGGTATAAATTACCTATTTATGTTCCAGAAAGAGAAAAATATATAATTCAAATCAAAAGAAAAGAAGCAATAGATAAAGGAATATCTCCTGATCTTATTGAAAAAATATTATATTGCATAATAAATGAATCTTATATATATGAACAAAAAAAAAAATTTAAAAAATTAAATTTTAATATTTCACGTATATTAATTATTAGTAATAATAAAATGGGATCTTTTTTTAAAAAAATGTTAATTATGTCAGATTATAATGTTTTTTTTATAAAATTAGAAAATTTTAAATCTAAAATAAAAAATTTATTACATACTAATGTAGTAATTATTAGTATTGATATATCAATATCATATTTTAATAAATTAATTAATATATTAAAAAAATTACCCAAAAATTGTATACTTATAATTATTTCTTCTATAGAAAATATATTAATAAATAAAATATCAAAAATATATTTAGGACCAATTCTTTGTTTATATCCTTTATTTGATTCAAAAAATATTGTTTTAATAAAAAAATCTATATTATGTTGTTTTTTAAATAAACCCAAATATTATATTTGGTTTATAAAACAAATGGAAATTTGGGGATTAAAAATAAAAAATATAAATATCACACAATATAATCATTTTCTTTTTTTAAAATCACTACAATATTTTTCTACATTAATAATATATAATCTTTTTTTATTAAAAAAAAAAAAACCATTAAAACAACAATTATCATTATTATCAATACCTTTTGATAATTTAAATTTTTTCCCTTTAAAAAATTTTTTTTTAAAAGATTTAAAATTGTATATAAATACAATTTCATTTTCTAAAAATAATAAAAAAAATATCAAAAAATATTTAAATTATATGAATAATATTGTTAATTTAATAAAAAAAAGAAAAATTAAAGAAATAATAAATATTTTTCATTATAATTAAAAATAAAATTTTTAAAAAAACTTAATATTTATAATATTAAGTTTTTTAAAAAAATTTTATTTTAAGAATTGATTAAAAGATTCTTTTAATATTTTTTCTACTAATTTAGTTTCTATATTATTAGAAGAATAATATTCTAAAAATCTTATACATCTATTAATTGTTGCAATATACATTTTTTTTTTAAATAAAAATTTAATAATATTAAAATCAAATTTTCTTAAACGTTTTTTTATATTAAATAATTGATATTTTAAATATCTTATAAAGATACTATTAGGATAATTTTTAATAAAAATATTTGCATCTTTCATCGCTAAATTAGCGTAAAAAGGATTACAATTTGATCTTTTTATTCTAAAAATATTCTGTATTTCATTATTTTGATCTAAAGATATTTTTGATATAATTCTAACGTAAAGAACATAATCTAAAAAAGGAGATTTATTATACGAATTAATAAATTCTTCTGTAAAATCTAAGACATTTAAAAAATTTTGATCAATATAATTTAAATAAATTAAATATATCAAAACTTTTTCAGTATACATATTATACGGATATTTTATATAAAAATTTTGAAATTTGAATAAAGCTTTTTTATATTTATGATTAAATAAAAATTTTATTGATTCTAGATATTTTATTTTTACAAGAAATTTAGAATTTATTTTATGATTAGTACTAGAATATTCACAACCAGTTGTAAATAATATTAATATTAAAATATTAATGATAAAAAAATTTTTTTTTTTTAAAACACTCATTTTTATTTTTTCTTTTACAAGATTTATATTTAATATTAATATAAATATACAATAAATTTCATTTTAGATAAAAATATTTTAATATATGAAAAGTATAAAATTAATATTAAGAGTTTCTTCTAGATATAATAAAAAAAGATTAGATGTATTTCTTTCAAAAAAAATTATACAATTTTCAAGATCTAAAATAAAAAAATTAATAATAAATAATTTTATTAAAATAAATAATATTATTATAAATAAACCTAAAAAAAAATATTTTTAAATGATATAATTAAAATTAATGCAATAATTTCTAATAAAAATATTAAATGGAAAGCACAAAATATACCATTAAATATAGTTTATAATGATAATTATATTTTAGTTATAAATAAACAGTCTAATTTTGTTGTACATCCTGCAAATAAAAATATGGAAAATACTTTATTTAATTCTTTATTATATTATTATCCTATTTTAAGAAATTTACCAAGAGCTGGTATTATACATAGATTAGATAAAGATACTACAGGATTAATGATTATAGCAAAAAATATTCATTCATATATGTTTTTAAAAAAAGAATTAAAAAAACATAATATTACTCGAGAATATGAAACAGTTGTAAATGGAATAATAAATAAAAATGGAATAATTAATTATCCAATTAAACGTATATATAAAAAAAAAAATATTGTTATGGAAATTAATTCTTTGGGTAAAAAATCAATAACAAAATATTTTATAAAAAATATTTTTAAAATTCATTCTCATTTAAAAATTAGGTTAAAAACTGGTAGAACACATCAAATTAGAGTTCATTTATCATATATTAATCATAGTATTGTAGGAGATACTGTATATAAAAATAAAAAAAATATTTTTTTATATAATAATATTTATAATAAGTATATTAATAAAATAATTAAAAGACAAGCATTACATGCTTGTTGTTTAAAATTTATACATCCATTTTATAAAATTTTTATAGAGTTAAATTCATCATTACCAAATGACATGATTAAATTAATTAATTTTTTAAAAAAAAATATTTAATTTCAAAAAAAATTTTTTTATAAAAAAATAAAAAATTAAATTAAAAATTAAAAAATTAATTTTATTAATATAATAAATTAGTTTATAATTTAAATATGTGAGTTGATAATTAATAAATTTATTAAAAAGAAAAAATTATGATAAACATAAAAAAATATATGATATTTTTTAGCATGTTATTATGTCTAATAACATTTAATGTTTGTTTAGCATCAGAAACACATCAATCATTTTTTTATGATATTTTAACATTACAAAAACAAAAGTTATACAATAAAGAACTATCAAATAAAAAACCATCTGTAGTAGAATTTTTTTCATTTTTATGCCCTCGTTGTTATGAATTTTATATAGGAATAAATCAAAAATCTTTAAAAAATAAAATGCCTAAAAATATAAAAATTTTTAGACATCATTTAAATCAATTTAATGATGAAAATGGACTTGGAAGTTTAACAGGTTATGCTTGGGTTGTTGCAAAAATGTTAAATGTAGAAAATAAAGTAATTGGACCAATATTTGAAGGTATACATAAATATGATAATATTCATGATTATAAAAGTATAAGAAAAGTTTTTGTTAAAGCTGCTGGTATTAATAATCATATTTTTGATACAGCATGGAATAGTCATATAGCTCAAACATTATTTATAAAAGAAACAAATTTAGCTGAAAAATTAGATATACATATTGTTCCTAATATTTATGTAAACAATAAATATGAAATAAATCTTTCCGAATTATATGCTAGTTATTATGATGATTTTTTTAAATATTATATTAATTTAGTAATTAAACTTTCAAAAAATTAAGAGAATTTTTAAATAGATATTTATATATATCATTTAATATATTTTTATTATTATGTATGAAAAAAAAATAATTTTAATAGATGGATCATTTTATTTATATAGAGCTTATTATGCTTTACCCAATTTAACTAATGGGAAAGGTAATCCTACTGGAGCAATATATGGTTTTATTAATATGTTTAATAAAATTATAAAAATGAATACAAATAGTTCTTTTTTAGTAATATTTGATAGTAAAGGTATATCTTTTAGAAAAAAAATTTTTAATGAATATAAAGCAACAAGAAAAAATATTCCTGATAATTTAAATATACAAATTATTCCTTTATTAAAAATAATACAGGCTATGGGATATAATGTTATTTCTCTTAAAAATATAGAAGCAGATGATATTATTGGTACTTTAGCTTTACAAGCAGAAAAAAAAGATTATTTTGTTTATATTTTTAGTATTGATAAAGATATAGCACAGTTAGTAACTCAAAATATTAAAATTATAAATCCTATTAATTATTCTATTTCTGGACCAAAAGAAATATATTATAAATATAGAGTTTTTCCTAAATTTATTAGTGATTTATTAGCGTTAAGTGGAGATTCTATAGATAATATTCCTGGAGTTCCAGGAATAGGAAAAATTATAAGTAAGAATTTAATAAATAAACTAGGTAATTTAAAATATATTTATAATAATTTAAATAGTGTTAATAATCTAAATTTTAGAGGTGGTAATAATATAAGAAAAAAACTTATAAAATATAAAAAATTAGTTTTTTTATATCATAAATTAACAAAAATTAAAACTGATATTAATTTAGATCTAAATAATTTTAATCTGAAAATTAAACCAAAAAAAGATTATTTGAAATTTTTATTTCAGACTTATAAATTTAATAAATTATTAAAAAATATAAATAATTAATATTTTTTTAATAAATTTTATTAAATATAAAATATAATTTTATGATTTATTTATTTTTTATTAATATTATTGTTATTTGTGTTATTTAATTTATTTTTTAAAATAAATTTTATTTATATTTTTTAAAATTAATAAAATTATTATTTTTATAATATTAATTTTAAAAAAAATTTATATATTTATTTTATAAAATTTTCTTTTTTAATATTTTTTTTAAATATTAATTTATTTAAATAAAATTTTTAATAAATTTATATATTTTCATATCTAGAAAAGTTTTAAATAAATTTATATATCTATTAATAAATTCTAAATTTAAATTATATTAATATTCTTAATTTTAAAAAAATCAAAATAATTTTTAATTTAATGTCTTATTTAAAAATAATAATTTAGTTACAGATTTTTATATAAAAATTTTTATTTTATTAAAAAAATTTTATTTATATTTTAAAATGATAAATTTATGTAAATAAATATAGTACATAATTAGGATTTTTTATGAAAAAAATACGTAATATAGCTATTGTTGCACATATAGATCATGGAAAAACTACATTAATAGATAAATTACTACAAGAATCAGAAAATTTTCAAAATACAAAAAATATTTTTAAAAGTAAAAATAATATAAATAGAATAATGGATAGTAATGAATTAGAACAAGAAAAAGGAATTACTATTTTTTCAAAAAATACATCTATATTTTGGAAAGGTTATCAAATTAATATAATTGATACTCCAGGACATGCAGATTTTAGTGCTGAAGTAGAACGTATTTTATCTATGGTAGATTCTGTTTTATTATTAGTTGATGCTGTAGAAGGACCAATGCCACAAACAAGATTTGTTGCATTAAAATCTTTTTTATATAATTTAAAACCTATTATTATAATAAATAAGATAGATAGAAAATTTATTCGTCCTGATTGGGTTATAGATCAAATATTTGATTTATTTGTTAGTTTAAATGCTACTGATGAACAACTTGATTTTCCTATAATTTATACATCAGCTCTTAAAGGATTATCTGGATATAATATAAATAAAATGAATAATAATATGGATATATTATATGAGACTATTATTAAATACGTATCGCCTCCTAATGTAAATATATATAAACCATTTCAAATGCAAATATCTCAAATAGAATATAATAATTATATTGGTAATATTTGTACTGGTTTAATAAAAAGAGGGACAATTAAAATTAATCAATATGTTATTTTGATTAAAAATAATAAAATTTTAAAAAAAATAAAAGTATTATATATAATATCTAATATAGGTTTAAAACCTGTATATATTAATGAAGCTAAAGCTGGTAATATTATTGGATTAGCTGGTTTAGGATTTGAGAAAATAAATATTTCTGATACAATTTGTGATATTAATCATTATGATCCTTTACCTTTATTAGTAATAGAAAAACCTAAAATTAGTATGTTATTTCATGTAAATAATTCTCCATTTTCAGGAACAGAAGGAAAACATTTAACATCTAAAAAAATATTTGATAGAATTCGTAAAGAATGTTTACATGATATAGCTTTACAAATAAAAGAAACTACTAATAGTAATGTTTTTTACGTTTCAGGAAGAGGAGAATTACATTTAGTTGTTTTAATAGAAAATATGAGAAAAGAAGGATTTGAGCTATCTGTATCTAAACCACAAATTATATCTAGAATTATTGATGGAATTAAAAAGGAACCATTTGAAATATTAATTTTAGATTTTTCTAAAAATAAAAAAGGTCATATAATTCAATTAATTAGTAAAAGAAAAGCTATTATAAATAATATTATTTTAAATGATACTAATGATAGAGTAAGAATTGAAGCAGTTATTCCAAGTAGAGGTTTAATTGGTTTTCGTAATGAATTTATAAATGTTACATCAGGTACTGGAATAATGAATTCTTTTTTTAGTCATTATGATATTAATATAAATAATTTAGTTAGAGAAAGAGAAAATGGGGTTTTAATTTCAAATAAAAAAGGATGTGCCGTAGCATTTTCTTTATCTAATTTACAGTCTAGAGGAAAATTATTAATTAATCCAGGAGAAAAAATTTATGAAGGACAAATTATAGGTATACATAATAGATCAAATGATTTAACTGTAAACTGTTTAATTAATAAAAAATTAACTAATATGAGAGCTTCTGGAAGCGATAATCCTATTAATTTAATTCCTATTAAAAAAATGTCTTTAGAAGAAGCAATAAATTTTATTCAAGATGACGAATTGATAGAAATTACTCCAAAATCAATTAGAATTAGAAAAAAATATTTAACTGAATTTTTGCGTAAATTAAAAAAAAATAAAAAAATAATTAATAATAAATTATAAAAAATAACTATATTTCTTGGAGCTGGGGGGAGTCGAACCCCCGTCCAAAATTACTACATTCTCGGAACTACATGTTTATTTTTATTATACAAATTTTAGTAATATTTATTAATAAAAAAAATTTAATATTACATAGTCTATTTTATTTCTTTAATATATTATTTTAAGACATATAATATACGATCTCTTTAAATTATGACCTATTTACTTTTTATTAAAGAGCAAATAATAAGAAATAGGGCTTTAACAGTTTTTTATGCTGCTAAAGCATAATTTTGATTTTTTGCAATTATTTCAATACGGTTTTTTACAAGGCCAACCGTTTCCTTGACATGCTCCTAAAATTTGATAATTTTGTCAAATCCATAAATCAGCCCCCAAAATTTTAAATATTTTTTTTCAAGAAACGTGATTTTTTAATATTCCATTCTTTCTTTTTTAATAAAATTCTTTTATCGTATTGTTTTTTACCCTTAGCAATAGCAATTTTTAATTTACACCAAGATTTTTTCCAAAACAAACCAACCGTAACTAAAGTAAAATTTTTAATTTTATTATAGCTTTTTAAAAGTTCTATTTCTTTTTTTTTTAATAATAATTGCTTCTTCCTATTAGGATCATACTGTATATGATTACAAATTGTTTTTAACGGATTAATATTTATATTAAATGAATAAACTTTATTAGATAAAATACTTACATAACTATTATTTATTGATACTCTATTTAATCTTAATGATTTTACTTCCCATCCTTTTAAAATAATTCCAGCATTAATTTCTTCTTGTATAAAATAATCATAATATATTTTTTTATTAAAAACAATATATTTTTTTTTTTCATTATATAAACAATTTACTAATTATGTTAAATATTATTAATTATATTAAATATATTAAGTAATTTCAATAAATGATTAAAATTTTTTATTTTATATCTTAAAAAAATAATTAATTTTAAAAAAAATGATTTACTAATTAAATAATTTTTTATATTTTAATTATATAATTAAATTATATAATTAATACAAATACAAATTATTTTTAATATATATGTTTTTTATTAAACAAAATTTTAAAATATTTCTATATTTTATTTTTAATAAAAATTTTTTATAAAAAATATTATTTAAAAAAATTTTTAAAATTATTTTATAAAAATTTTTGTATTAATCAAATAAAATTTTTTTTAATATTTATTAATATAAAAGATTTAATTATTTATAATAAATTTAAAAAAATTTATATAAAAATTTTTCAAAAGGATATCAATTATATGAATAATGATAAATCATTAAAAAAGATAGAAGAAAAAAAGATAGAAGAAAAAAAGATAGAAGAAAAAAAAAATGATGATGAATTAAGTAATTTAAAATCTAATAATAATATAAAAGATAAAACTTATATTAAATCAGAAAATAAAAATACAATTGAATATTTTAAAGAAAAAAATGATGAATATAAATTAGAAATTTCTGAAATAAAAAATAAATTAAAAAAATGTAAAGATAATATGTGGGATTTAAAATTACGTTCTCAATCAGAAATAGAAAATATTAGGCGTAGATCTACATTAGATATTGAAAAAGCTTATAAATTTTCATTAAAAAAAATTCTTCATGAATTACTACCAGTAATTGATAATTTAGAAAGAGCCATAAAACTAAAAACAGAAAAAAAAGATAATATTGAATCATCCATAATTGAAGGAATAAAATTAACTTTAAAATCGTTATTAGTATTAATAAAAAAATTTGGTGTTAATATTATTGATAAAATTAATATTCCTTTTGATCCATCTAAACATCAGGCAATGTCTATTATAGAATCTAATAAAATAAAAGATAATTATATTATAGAAATTTTACAAAAAGGATATACTCTTAATAAAAGACTATTAAGACCAGCTATGGTTATTGTAGTAAAAAATAAAGAAAATAATAAAAATATTTAATATATATTAATAATATGTTTATAAATTATTATTTTATGAACATATTATGTTTTAATATAAATATATTTTTTATTAAAATTTTTAAAAAAGTTAATATTTTTATTAAAATTAAAAATTAATTTTTTTAAAATTTTTATAAACTATAGAGAATTTTTTATGACTAAAATATGTAAAATAACAGGGAAAAAAACTATAAAAGGTAATAATCGTTCACATGCAATGAATGCAACTAGAAGAAAATTTTTGCCAAATATACATTATCACAAATTTTGGTTAGAAAAAAAAAAAAGATTTATAACTTTAAGAATATCTACAAAAGGTATGAGGTTAATAAATAAAAAAGGAATAGATAATATTAATTTACATAATTATAAATAATTGAATGAGAATATATTTTTATGGCAAAAAAAAAACGTATTATAATTAAATTAATTTCATCAGCAAAAACTGGTCATTTTTATACAATTACAAAAAATAAAAAAAATAATACAAAAAAATTAGAAATTAAAAAATTTGATCCTTTTATAAGGAAACATGTTTTATATAAAGAACATAAAATTAAATAAAATTTTAAATTCTGATTTTATATTAATCAATAATGTTTTTAATAAAATTTATCATTATTGATTAATAAAAAATATAATATAACAATTTTATCTAAATATTTTAGAATTTTTAAATCTTTTTTTGAAATTTTCTACACGACCTTTAGTATCTGTTATTTTTTGTTTTCCTGTATAAAAAGGATGACATATATTACAAATATCTAAACTTAATTCTTTATTATTATCTAAAGTTGATTTAGTATTAATAATATTTCCACACGAACATTTAATAGTAATTTTGTTAAATTTAGGATGAGTATTTTTTTTCATAATATACCAATAGTAAAGAAAATATTTAAAAATAATTTATTTATATATTTTATAAATATATTTTTTTTTTACAAGAAAATATTTACAATTAATACAAGAATTTTAAAATTATGAAAATAATTAAGGTAGTTTTTAATAATTATACTATATACCAAAAATATGATTATTTATTACCTAATAATATAATAGTAGATATTGGTTATAGAGTTTTAGTACCAATAAAAAATAAAAAATATGTAGGTATAGTAATAGAAATAAAAAATTTTTCTAAAATTGTACCAAATAAATTAAAATATTTATATAAAGTTTTGGATAAAAAATCACTTTTTAATTCTTTTATTTGGAATTTTGCAAAAAAAATTTCTGAATATTATCAATATCCTGTTGGAATTATTTTATTTAAAATACTACCTATATTTTATAGAAAAAATAATAAATCTTCTATAAATTTGAAAAATTTTTATTTAAAAAATAGTAAAAATTTATATAAAATTAAATTGAAAAAAGTTTATAAATTTAAAATTAAATCAAATTTTTTTAAAAAAAATAAAATATTTTTTAATAATAAAAATAATAAATTTAAAATTTATTCATTATTAATAAAAAATATATATAAAATTGTATTTCTTAAAGTAAATTTTTTTAAAACTTGGGTTTTACAAGATGATATTATTTTATTTAAAAAAATTCATATTTATGTTAATTTAATTAAAGTTTTATTAATTAATAAAAAACAAATATTAATTTTAGTTCCACAAAAATATAATATTTTTTATTTATACCAATTTTTTATTAAATTAAATGTTTCTATTTGTTTATTACATTCTAATATTTCTGAAAAAAAACAATTAGTAATGTTAAAAGATATAAAAAAAGGTAAAATATCAATAGTAATTGGTACAAAATCTTCTATTTTTACACAATTTTTGAAATTGGGATTAATTATTATAGATAAAGAAAATGATTTTATATATAAACAAAACAATAAATATAAATATAATACAAGAGATATTGCTATTTTACGAGCAAAAATAGAAAATATTCCTATAATATTAAGCTCTAAAATTTTAAGTTTAGAGACTATAAATAATATTAATCTTGGAAAATATAAATTTTTATTTCATAAAAATAAAGAAATATCATATAAAAAATATTTTGATTATATAATTATAGATATTAATAAACAATTACTAAAATATAAATTATTTTCTCATATTTTAATTAAAATGATGAAAATATATCTTCAAAATAAGAAACAAATAATTATATATTACAAATATATAGGATATTCAAATCTTATATTATGTAATTTTTGTAAAAAAATATTAAAATGTATAGATTGTAATAAAAACTATATTTTTTATAAAAAGTCATGGAAATTATATTGTAAATATTGTAAAAAAATTATTAACATGATTACATATTGTCCTTTTTGTAAAAAAAATTTCTTTATACCAATAGGTATTGGTATAGAACAATTAAAAGAATTATTAAAGATAATATTTCCAAATATATTAATTTTTTTTATAAATAATAAAAATTTTTTAAAAAAAATTTCTTTAATATATGATAATAAAATTAAACCTTTAATAATAATTTCTTCACAAATTTTATATAAAGAATATTATTTTTTTTTAAAAAATACTTTAATAATTTTTTTAAATACAGATAATATTTTCTTTTCAAGAAATTTTCGTACAATGGAATATTTTTCTCAATATATTTTTAGTATATTAAATAATCATTTAGATAAAAAAAAAAAAAAAATAATTATACAAACAAATTATCCACAAAATAATTTTTTAAAAAAAATTTTTAAAAATAATTATACATATAATGATATTACTAATTATATATTAAAAGAAAGAAAAATAATGTTATTACCTCCTTTTACTAATCATGTTATTTTAATAATTGAATCTTATAATAAAAAAATTTTAATTAATTTTTTAGTTAAATTAAAAAAAATATTAAAATTAAAATATATAAATGAAAAAAATTTTCTTATTATAGGTCCTACATCATTAATACAAAATCAACGAAAAGGTTTATTTAGAAAAAAAATTATCTTACAACATCTATTGAAAATTAGATTACAGTTTATTACAATTAATATTTATTCTATAGCAAAAAAAATTATAAATTTTAATAAGATTAAATTATTAATAAATGTTGATCCCATAGAATGGTAAATTATTAAAATAAAAAATTAAACATTATTTACTAAAATTTGGTATATATATGTATAACTCTAATAATAAATTTGATGTTATTATTGTAGGTGGTGGACATGCTGGAATAGAAGCTGCTGTAGCTAGTGCAAAAATGAAAAAAAAAACTCTTTTAATTACAAGTAATATTGATACAATAGGACAAATGTCTTGTAATCCAGCAATAGGAGGTATTGGTAAAAGTCATTTAGTTAAAGAAATAGATGCTTTAAATGGTATTATGGCAATTGCAACTGATTATTCTGGTATTAATTTTAAAATACTTAATAAAAGTAAAGGACCAGCAGTAAGATCTACAAGAGCACAAACAGACAGGGAACTATATAAAAAGACAATAAAATATATTTTAAGTAAACAAAAAAATTTATTATTTTTTCAACAAGAAGTAAAGAAAATTATAATTAAAAATTATCAAGTAACAGGTATAATTACTAAAAATAATGATATTATAAATGCAAAAGTTATAATTTTAACTACTGGAACATTTTTAAATGGAAAAATTTATATTGGTTTAAATAATCAATATCATGGTGGTAGAATTAATGATTCTTCTTCAAGAGAACTAGCTGATTTTTTAAATGAATTACCTTTAACAAAAGGACGATTAAAAACGGGTACTCCTCCTAGAATTGATAAAAGAAGTATTAATTTTTCTAAATTAGAGGTTCAATATAGTGATATTCCTTTACCATATTTTTCTTTTATTGGTAATAGTGAACAACATCCTAAACAATTACCTTGTTATATAACTTATACTAATAAAAATACACATCAAATAATAATAGATAATATTATTAAAAGTCCTATGTACAGTGGTTTAATTACAAGTAAAGGACCTCGATATTGTCCTTCTTTAGAAGATAAAATTATTAGATTTCCTAATAGGGAAAAACATCAAATTTTTCTAGAACCAGAAGGTATATTTAATTCAGAAATTTATCCTAATGGACTTTCAACTAGTTTTCCTTTTAACATACAACTTTCAATTATAAATTCTATTAAAGGTTTAGAAAATGCATGTATTACTAGATTAGGATATGCTGTAGAATATGATTTTTATGATCCTAGAGGATTAAAACCAACTATGGAAAGTAAATTTATAAAAAGATTATTTTTTGCAGGACAAATTAATGGGACAACTGGATATGAAGAAGCAGCAGTACAGGGATTAATTGCAGGATTAAATGCTTCTCTTTTAATTGATAATAAAAAACAGTGGTTTCCTTTAAGAAATCAAGCATACATGGGAGTTTTAATTGATGATTTATGTACTTTAGGAACAAAAGAACCATACCGTATGTTTACTTCACGTGCAGAACATAGATTACTTTTAAGAGAAAATAATGCAGATATAAGACTTACTAAAATAGGATATAAATTAGGATTAGTAAATGATATTCGTTGGCAAAAATTTAATGAAAAATTAAATAATATTGAAAAATTATATCAAAAAATAAAAAATTTTAATATTAATTATGATAATAAAAGAAAAATTAAAAAATTAAATTCTTTATTAAAAAATCCTATAAAAGAAAAATTAAATGGTATATCATTATTAAAACGTTCTGAAATAAATCATAAAAACTTAATAAAATTAAAAATATTTGATTTTAATATAAAAAATATAGAAGTTATTGAATATATTGAAACTGAATTAAAATATAAAGGTTATATAAAAAGACAATTAGAATTAATAAAAAAACAAAAAAAAAATGAAAATACATTAATTCCAATAGATATTAAATTTAATGATATAAAAAGTTTATCTAATGAAGCAAAAGATAAATTTTATTTTTATAAACCTTATACTCTTGGACAAGCATCTAGAATACCTGGTATAACACCAGCAGATATTTCAATACTTTTAATTTATTTATTAAACAAAAAAAGAAAATAATATAAATAATGAATATTTACTACTAATATATTTTTTATTTTTATCTAAAATAAAATATAATCTATAGATTATATATTTTATAAATAAATATTTATTTAACACTTATATTAAAATATAAATAATATTTTAATAATTTTATAAAATTTATTTTAAAAAAATTTTAATATAAAAATAACATTTTTTAATTATGAATAATTAATTTATTTGATATTTATTCATAATAATAATTTTTTTCAACTTCTATTTTATTATATTTAACAATTATCATTTAATACATATTATTAAAAAACTTTATTTTAAATTAGTAGGTACTATTTATGAAACATAATTTTTTTGTCATAAAAAGAAGTGGAAATAAAGAATTAATTAATTTAGATAAAATAAATTTAATATTATTTCGTGCTGCACAAAATTTAAAAAATATCTCATTATCAAAAATAAAAAAACAATTATATATACAATTATATAATAAAATTAGTACAGTAAATATCCATAATATTATAATTAAAATTACAGCAGATTTTATTTCTGAAAAATATCCTAACTATCAATATATGGCAGCTAGATTAGTTATTTTTAATTTAAGAAAAAAAGCATATAAAAAATTCATACCACCTAAATTATATAATCATGTCAAAAATATGGTAAATTTACAAAAATATGATAAATTTCTTTTAGAAAAATATTCTAAAAAAGATTTTAATTTAATGGATGATTTTATTGATCATGATCGTGATATGAATTTTTCATATGCAGCTGTCAAACAATTAGAAGGTAAATATTTAGTTAAAGATAGAATAACAGGAAAAATTTATGAAAGTGCTCAATTTTTATATATTTTAATTTCAGCTTGTTTATTCGCTGAATATCCATCTAATAAAAGAATGTATTATATAAAATCTTTTTATGATGCTATTTCTACTTTTAAAATTTCTTTACCAACACCAATTATGTCAGGAGTACGTACTATAACTAAACAATTTAGTTCATGTATTTTAATTGAATGTGGAGATAATATTAATTCAATTAATGCTACTACTAGTAGTATTATAAAATATGTTTCTCAAAAAGCAGGTATAGGAATTAATGCAGGAAGAATTCGTGCTGTAGGTAGTCCTATTAGGAATGGAGAAGCATTTCATACCGGATGTATTCCTTTTTATAAACATTTTCAAACAGCTATTAAATCATGTTCTCAAGGAGGTGTAAGAGGTGGTGCTGGTACATTATTTTATCCTTTATGGCATTTTGAAATTACAAATTTATTAGTTTTAAAAAATAATAGAGGAATTGAATCTAATAGAGTTAGACATATTGATTATGCTGTACAAATTAATAAATTATTATATCAACGTTTAATTAATAATGAAAAAATAACTTTATTTAGTCCATCAGATGTTCCTAATTTATATGAATATTTTTTTTCAAATCAAAAAAAATTTAAATATCTTTATGAAAGATATGAAAAAGATATAAATATTAGAAAAAAAAAAATTGATGCTGTTAATTTATTTTCATTAATGATGCAAGAACGTACTTCAACAGGAAGAATTTATATACAAAATGTTGATCACTGTAATACTCATTCTGCATTTAATCCTAAAAAAGCACCTATAAGACAATCAAATCTATGTTTAGAAATTACTTTACCTACTAAAACCTTAAATAAGATAGATGATCCTAATGGAGAAATTGGATTATGTACTTTAGCAGCATTTAATTTAGGTAAAATTAAAAATTTAAATGAAATAAAAAACTTATCAGATTTAATAGTAAGAGCGTTAAATTGTTTATTAGATTATCAAAAATATTTAATCCCTGCAGCTAAAAAATCAGCTTTAGAACGTAGATCTTTAGGAATTGGAGTAATTAATTTTGCTTATTATTTAGCAAAAAATAACGTTCGTTATTCTGATAATAGTGCTAATAATTTAATTCATAGAACATTTGAATTTATACAATATTATTTATTAAAATCATCTAATAATTTAGCTAAAGAAGAGGGATGTTGTCCATTATTTAAAGAAACTAATTATTCAAAAGGAATATTACCTATTGATACTTATAAAAAATATATTGATAATATTCATACAGAATCATTACATTGTAATTGGGATAATTTAAGAATAAAAATAAAAAAATATGGATTACGTAATTCTACTTTATCTGCATTAATGCCATCAGAAACTTCTTCTCAAATTTCTAATGCAACTAATGGAATTGAACCACCTAGAGGTTTTATTAGTATCAAATTATCTAAAAATGGTATTTTAAAACAAGTTGTACCTGAATTTTTAAAATTAAAAAAAAAATATGAATTATTATGGAATATACCTAATAATTATGGATATTTAAAATTAATTGGTATAATGCAAAAATTTATTGATCAATCTATTTCCACAAATATTAATTATGATCCTTCTCGTTTTTATAATAATAAAATACCTATGGAACAATTATTGAAAGATTTATTAATAGCTTATAAATTAGGTATTAAAACATTATATTATCAAAATACAAGAGATGGAGCAAAAGACACTCAAAATGAAAATATTTTAGAAAAAAATAATATTTGTACAAATGGAGCATGTATACTCTAATTTTAAAATTTTTAATGATAATTTGGATAATAAAATGAGTTATACTACTTTTTCCAGTAAAAAAAATAATCAACTAAAAGAACCTATGTTTTTTGGACAATCTGTTAATATTTCTCGTTATGATCAACAAAAATATATTTTTTTTGAAAATTTAATTGAAAAACAATTAAGTTTTTTTTGGAGACCTGAAGAAATAGATATATCATATGATCGTATTCATTATCAAAATTTACCAAAACATGAAAAACATATATTTATTAGTAATTTAAAATATCAAACTCTATTAGATTCAATTCAAGGAAGAAGTCCTAATATAGCATTACTTCCTCTAATTTCCATACCAGAATTAGAAACATGGGTAGAAACATGGTCATTTTTTGAAACAATACATTCTAGATCTTATACTCATATAATTAGAAATATTGTAAATGATCCATCAATAATTTTTGATGATATTGTTATAAACAATAATATTGTTCTTAGAACAAAAGATATTATTAAGTATTATGATGAACTTATTGAATTAACAAATTATTGGCATTTATTTGGTGAAGGAGTTTTTAAGTTTAATAAAAAAAAAATTGTAATTAATCTATATAATTTAAAAAAAAAATTATATTTATGTTTAATGAATATTAATATTTTAGAAGCAATTAGATTTTATGTAAGTTTTGCATGTTCTTTTGCATTTGCTGAAAGAGAGTTAATGGAAGGTAATGCAAAAATTATTAGACTTATAGCTCGTGATGAATATTTACATATGATTGGAACTCAATATATATTAAATATTATGCAAAAAGGAATAGAAGATAAAGAAATGGCAAAAATTGCTGTTGAATGTAAAAAAATATGTTATCAACTATTTCTTAATGCTTCTATGCAAGAAAAACAGTGGGCTGAATATTTATTTTCTAACGGGGTTATGATAGGATTAAATAAAAATATTTTATGTAAATATATTGAATATATTACTAATATCAGAATGAATAAAGTTGGATTAAAAAGTCCATTTTCAATAACTAAAAATCCTATTCCGTGGATTAATTCTTGGCTAATATCAGATAATGTTCAAATGGCTCCTCAAGAAGTAGAAGTAAGTTCTTATTTAGTAGGTCAAATTGATTCCACAGTAAATATTAAAAAATTTAAAAATTTTAAATTATAATTTTATTTGTTTAAATATGACTGTTATAAATTAATTTATATAACAGTCAGTTAAGTTATGTAATATTTAATATTATATATTAATTATTAATTATCTATTTAATAAAAAAATATATAATATAAAAAGATATTATTAATAAAATAAAACAAGAAAATTTTTCTTTATTATTTAATAATAAAATATTTTTATTCGTTAATTTGGTTAATATTAAAAATATTAAACCAAAAGTATATAAAATTAATGAAAATAATAAATTTAACCATCCTGCTGCATATAATAACCAAATAGTATAAATACAAGAACCTAAACTAATCAATAAATTATATTTGTTAAATTTCTTAAAAGATATTTTAAATAAATATGCTCCAACTAAAAAATATGGTATTAATATCATTTCTGATGCAATAGTTAATAAATTATTATAATTTAATTTAGTTAACCAAATTATTATTAAAAATAATTGTATACTAATATTAGTAAACCATAAAGCATATGATGGAGATTTATTTTCATTTTGTTTAGATAATATTATAGGAAATATTTTATTTTTTGCTGCTATACATGGCACTTCAGCTGCCATAATTGTCCAACTAAAATATGCTCCACATACTGATATAATTAAGCCTAATAAAGTAAATAAATTACCCCATTTCCCAATTAATATCGTCATAATTCCAGCCATTGATGGATTTGTCATACTAGCTAAATCTAATCTATTCATAATACCAAAAGGTAATAAAGTTACTAATAAATATATAGATAATGCAATTATTATTGCTAAAAATGTTGCTTTTTCTATATCTTTATTATTTTTAGCCTTAGAAGATAAAAGTACAGCACCTTCTACACCAATAAATACCCATAAGGTAATTAACATAGTATTTTTAATTTGTTCCCATAAAGGAACATTTAATTTAATTCCTATTGGATCTATGTTAAATTTTTTTATATTAAAAGCAATTATTGATAAAAATATAAAAATAATTAAAGGAATTAATTTACATAATGTTGTTATTATATTAATAATTGATGCAGTTTGTGTTTCTTTTAATAATAAAAAATGAATTAACCATAATAAAATTGAAGCTCCTAATATAGATTGCCAAGTATTACCATTTCCAAAAAAAATATAACTTGGAGTATCAATAAAAAAACCAATCGCAGAAAACATAATAACTAAATAAGTGACATTAGCAATTACGGCACATAACCAATATCCCCATGCTGAATAAAAACCAATTAATTCTCCAAATCCATCTTTAGCATATGCAAACAAACTTCCTTCAAAATTTGGTTTTAATTGATTTAATAATAGCATAGTTTTTGCTAAAAAAATAATTCCAAGACCAGTAATAATCCATCCTATAATTAAAGCAATAGGACTTGCAATTACTGCCATATTCTGAGGTAAGCTAAATACTCCTGCACCTAACATAGAACTAAGTACTAATGATGTAAGTGCTATAAGATTTAATTTTTTATTCAAAATAATTCCTTTAAACTATATAAATTATAAATTTTTTTAATTATTTATTTAAATATTAAATTATAAAATGAAAATTTTTTAAATTTATAATAATATTTTTATAAAAAAATTTATAATAAATAAAAAATTTTATTAAAATATATTTTTTATGCTGGATTATATATATCAATAAAATTAGTTTTTAAATTAAATTTATTTTTTAACCATTTACCTAACATAATTATACCTCCTTTTTCAGTTGCATGATGTCCTGCACTAACAAAATATATATCATATTCTCTCGCAATATGAATATTCATTTCTGATACTTCTCCTGTAATAAAAACATCTATATTAAAATTTACTACTTCTTCAAAAAATTTTTGTCCTGCTCCACTACACCAAGCTATTTTATGAATTTTTTTAAATTTATTTTTACCAAAATATAATGGAGTACGATGTAACTTATTTGTAATTTTTATAATAAAATCTTTTATATAAATTTTTTTTTTTAAATATCCATAAAAAACAAAATTATTTATTTTACCATGTATATTTATATCTAATAAATTTGCTAAATAAATATTATTTCCTATTTTAGTATTTAAATCTAAAGGTAAATGCCAACTATATAAATTAATATGATTAATTAAAATTGTGTATATTCTTTTTTTTTTATGACCTATAATAATAGGAGATTCATTTTTCCAAAAATATCCATGATGTACTATAATAGCATCTGCTTTTAATTTAACAGCAAAATTTAATAATTTTTGACAAGCAGTTACTCCTAGTATAATATTCTTTATATATTTTTTACCTTCTATTTGTAATCCATTAGGGATATAATCTTTTATATTTAATTTTGTATTTAATTTATCATTAATAATAATTTCTAATTGTTTATTATTTATCATATATGTTTTTTATAATTTATATATATTTAATTTTTATTTTAAAATTTTATATTTTTTTATTTTAAAAAAAAATATTTTTATTATAATAATTATAAATTTAAAATATTAAATTAAATCTATATTTGTTATTAAAATTAAAATTTCTACATTTAATTTATATTCTTATTATATATGAGGAATTTAAATGTTTACTAACTTAAGTAATAAATTATCTAAAACATTATTAAAAATTAGAAACTACGGACGATTAACAGAAGAAAATATAAAAAAAACTTTAGATGAAATTTATATAAATTTATTAGAAGCTGATGTAGCTTTAGAAGTTGTTAAAGATTTTATTAATAAAATTAAAAAAAAAGCGATTGGAACAAAAATTAATAATAGTTTTACTCCAGGACAAGAATTTATAAAATTAGTAAAAGAAAATTTGATTCAAATAATGGATTCTTCAAATAAAAGTATTAATATAGCTACTCAACCTCCAGCAGTAATATTATTTACTGGATTACAAGGAGTGGGTAAAACAACAAGTGTTGTAAAATTAGCTTATTTTTTAAAAAAAAAATATAAGAAAAAAATTATTGTTGTATCTACTGATATATATAGACCAGCAGCTATACAACAATTAAATATTTTATCAAAAAATGTAAAAATAGATTATTTTGATGTTAATCAAAAAAATTCTCCAATAGAGATATCTAAAAAAGTATTACATTATGCTAAAATTAATTTTTATGATATACTTATAGTAGATACTGCAGGAAGATTACATATTGATAATATAATGATGCAAGAAATAAAAGATATCCATAAAACACTTAATCCTATAGAAACAATATTTGTTATTGATGCAATGACAGGACAAGATTCGATTAATAGTGCTAAAAAATTTAATAAAATATTACCTATAACAGGAATTTTTTTAACTAAAACTGATAGTGATACTAGAGGTGGTGCAATCTTATCAGTTAAATATATAATAAAAAAACCAATAAAATTTATTGGTACTGGAGAAAAAATTAATAATATGGATGTATTTTCTCCTGAAAAAATTACATCTAAAATATTAGGAATGTCTTCTGAATTATCTATTATTAAAAATATACAAAAAACAATTAATTTTAAAAAAAATAAAAATTTAATTAAGAAATTACAAAATAAAAATAATCTAGATTTACAAGATTTTATAGATCAATTAGAACAAATAAAAAAAATAGGTAGTAAAAATATAAACATTTTATTAAAAAAAATGAAACTAAATAATATACAATATTTTTCACATCCTATAATAAATATTATTAATATAGATGATCAAACTATTAATGATATAAAAACTATAATGAAATCTATGACTAATTTAGAAAAAAAAGATATTAATATAATTAATTTTTCTAGAAAAAAAAGAATATCTTCTGGTTCTGGTATACCCATTACAAAAATAAATATTATAATAAAATATTATAATCAAATGAAATTAATTACAAAAAAAATGAAAAAAAATAATAATATATATAAAATAATAAATAAAATTAAAAATTTTATAGGGAAAAAATTCTTTTAAAATTTAAAAATATGAGGAAAACAATTATGATTATAATTAGATTAACTAGAAAAGGAATAAAAAAAAAACCTTTTTATCAAATAATTGTTACAGATAATAGAAATGCTAGAGATGGACGTTTTATAGAAAAATTAGGTTATTTTAATCCATTTAATTTTAATGATAATAAAAAAAAAATAATTTTTAATAAAAAAAGAATTGATTTTTGGTTATCTAAAGGAGCCACTCTCTCTAAAAGAGTATATAATCTATTAAAATAATTTTTATTATAAAATAATAAATATGTTTAAAAAAAAAATAATTTTAGGACAATTTGGTAAAATTTATGGAATAAAAGGTTATATTAAATTATTTTCTTATACTGAAAAAAAAGTAAATATATTTTTTTATAAAAATCTATTTGTTTTAAATAATGAGAAAAATATATATTTTATAAAATTGAATAAATATATATGTCGAAAAAATTATTATATTGTTCAAATTAATTATTTATCTGATAATAAAGATGTAATTAATTTTGTTAATCATAAAATTTATATATTTAAATATAATTTAATTAAATATAAGAATAAAAATGAATATTTTTGGAATGATATAATTGGATGTAAAGTTTTTAATATTAAAAAAATTTATTATGGTATTATTATTAATATTATAGAAATAAAAATTCATGATGTTATTGTAATTAAATCTAATTATTTAAATATAAATAGAAAAAAAAATATATTAATTCCTTTTATTAAAAATAAAATAATAAAAAATATAGATTTAATTAATAATTTTATAGAAGTAGATTGGTATTTATAATTTTATGTATGGTATATAAAAATTATTATGTTAATTAATATTATTAGTTTATTTCCTGAAATGTTTCAATCAATTTTTAATTATGGTTTAATAAATAAAAGTATTAAAAAAAAATTATTAAACATTAATTTTTTTAATCCTAGAGATTTTACTGATAATAGTAAAGTAGATGCTTATATTTATGGAGGAGGTAATGGTGTAATATTAAGAGCAGAACCATTAATAAAATCTATTTATCAAGCAAAATTAAAAATGAAAAATAATACTAAATTAATTTATTTATCTCCGCAAGGAAAAAAAATTAGTATATCTCTTATTAAAAGATTATTATCGTATAATAATATAATATTAATTTGTGGTAGATATAAAGGTATAGATGAACGTATTATTCAAAATTTTGTAGACGAAGAAATTTCTATAGGAGACTATATTGTTAGTGGTGGAGAATTACCTGCTATGATTTTAATAGATATATTAGTAAGACAAATTCCTGGAGTATTAAATCATATATCTTCATGTTATACTGATTCATTTTTTAATAATGGTTTATTAGAGGCACCTAATTATACTCGTCCTAGAGTATTACAAAATTTATTAATACAAAACAAAGTTCCTTCTATATTATTAGAGGGAAATCATCAAAAAATCAAAGAATGGAGATTAAAACAATCATTAGGTATTACTTGGATAAAAAGACCGGATTTATTTAAAAAAAAAAAATTAACTAAGAAAGAAAAAATTTTATTTAATGAATTTAAAAATTCTTATTTAAAAAAAAATAATTTTTTGGGAGAAAAAAGATGAATAATATTATTAATTATATAGAACAAGAACAAATTAAAAATTATAAAAAATTTCCTTTATTTCGATCCGGAGATACAATAAAAGTAAAAATATGGGTTGTTGAAGGTTCAAAAAAAAGACTTCAAAATTTTGAAGGAATTGTTATTTCAATAACTAAAAAAAATAGTTTTAATTGTTCTTTTACTGTTAGAAAATTATCTAATGGTATCGGAGTTGAACGTGTTTTTCCTTTATATTCTAAAATAATTGATTCTATTCAAATAGAAAAAATAGGTTATGTAAAAAAATCAAAATTATATTATTTACGTCAATTAACAGGGAAATCAGCACGTATTAGAGAAAAAATTAATATTAAATAAATTTTTTTAGTTATTTTTATAATTTGTGATTTTTTTTTTTATATTAGAATATCTTTTAATTTTTAATTTTATTGATTTATAAAAAATTAATTCACTACTATAAATTGTTATATTTTTTTTTGATCTTGTAATAGCAGTATATATAAGTTCTCTTGTTAATAAGGGATATAATTTATTTGGTAATACTAAAGAAACATTTTTAAATTCTGATCCTTGGGATTTATGTACTGTTATAGCATATGCTATTTCGTATGCTGGTAAATTTTTAATGTTAACTATTGTATATTTTTTATTTGTTAATAAAAATTTAATTTTTAATTTTTGACTACTTTTATCTAAATAAGTAATACCAATATCACCGTTAAATAAATTTGAAAAACTATCATTTTGTGTAATAATAATTGGTCTTCCGATATACCAATTATTATCTTTTATATTATTATTTATTATTTTTTTATTTAAAAGTTCTTCTTCAATAATAAAATTAATTTCTTTTGTACCAAATGATCCGTTTTTTACAGCACAGATTATTTGATAATCATTAAACTTATTTATAATTTTAGTACTTTCATAATTATTTTTATTTAAATAAATAAAATATTTTTCATATTCATTAATAAAATTTTGTATCATTAATTTATATTCTTTTATATTAAGAATATTAATATAGTGTATATTATTAAAATTTTTTGATAAAAATAATTTTTTAATTCTTACAATATTTCCTTTTTTTATTGCAATTGCTAATTTATTAATTCCTGAATTAGTTTCATATCTATAATTATGTTTTAACACAGTAATAAAATTACGAAAAAAGAAGGTTTTTTTTTTAATATTTTTTTCTATTTGATTATCAACAATTATTTTTAACCAAGAAAAATATTCTTGTGTGAAAAAAAATTTTTTGAAAGAACATAAATCTTTAAAAATATTCCCGTATTCTATAGAAGGTAATTGATGATCATCTCCTAATAAAATCAAATGGCTTTTTTTAGGTAATGTTTTTAAAATAATATACATTAAATTAGAATCTATCATAGAAGATTCATCTATTATTAATAAATTTATATCTAAAATATTAGTATTATTAAATATATTTTTTCTGGTATATATACCTAGTTTTAATAAACTATGTATAGTAGTTGCTTTTTCTGGAATATTTTTTTTTTCTTTATCATTTATTTTTTCTTTAGGAATATTTTGAAAAAATTCATTTATAGATTCTGTTAATCTAACAGCTGCTTTTCCAGTAGCTGCAGCAACTTTTATTTTTAAAGTTTTTGAAAAAATTTTAATAAATGTAAATATTATTTTTGATATTATACTTGTTTTTCCTGTTCCAGGAGAACCAGTTATAATACTAATTCTATGTGTTAATGAAGAAATAACAGATATTTTTTGTAATATTTCATTTTTTTTAAATAAAAAATTTAATATATTTTTTATTTTATCTTCTTTTATAAGAATATAATTGTTTTTAGTAAAATTTTTGATTATAAAATTTTCTTCATCCCAATTTTTATATAAATATAAACAATTATTTTCCAATATAATGGGAGTAATTTTTTCCCCATTACTCACAATATCTTTATAAGATAATAATATTTTTTCCCAATTTGTAATTTTATTTATTTCTTGTATTTTCTTTAATAAAGAAAAATATTTTTTATTTTTAAAAATTATTTTTAAATATAATTTTGATATTGGTAAACAAACATTTCCTTTACTAATACTATTACTAAGTAAAGTAATAGCAAACATTAAAAATTTTTGTTTTTTAGAAACAAATATAAGAGCAAAATATAAATCAATTAAACGAATAACTTTCATTTTACATAATTTTTTTAAAAAATTATACATGTTTTTTATCATTAAATATTATTAAAATAAAATTAACAAAATAATTTATCTAATTTACTAATTATTTTATAAGATGGTTTAATTTCCCAAATACCATTTTTTTTTTTTTTATGAATTCCTCTAATATATAAAAATATAATTCCTCCAAAATTTTTTTCATAATTATAATTATTAATACGATAATTTAAATATTTATGTAAAGCTAAAGTATAAATGTGATATTGTATATCATAACGATTTAAACATATATCTTTTTCAAGATATTTTTTTTGATAGTATTTACTGTTATACCCTAACCAGTTAGTTTTATAATCTATAATATAATATTTTGTATCCCATAATAAAATTAAATCTATTATCCCTGTTAAAAATCCTTTAATTTTTTGAAAATTTAACTTAGGAAGTTTATTAGAAATAGAATCATATTTATTTATAATATTATTAAATTCTTCAAAAAAAAGGAAATTTTTTATTGATAATAAAAATTCAAATTCTGTTATTTTATTTTCATTATTTATTTTATTTAAAATAATTTTATTTTGACCTAATGATGTTCTTAAAATATTATTTAACCAGTTAGTTAATATAATATTCCAAGAAATATTAATATTTTTTTTAATTAATTCTTTTTTAATAAAATTTCTTGTAATAGATTTTGTAAAATCCAATTTTTCAAAAATATTATGAATCATGATTCCTATATTTTTCCCAATAGGAAAAGTATATTGTGTTTTTTTTATATTTGTTTGATTAAAATTTAAAAATTTATATTTATAACTATTATTAAAATAATTAAAATTATAACTTTGTTGTTTTTTTATTTTTGAATAACTTAATAATATTTTATTTATATAATTATAATTTTCATTTTTAAATTTAAATAAAGATTCTTTTTTTATATTTGTTTTATATATATTTTTTAATTTTAAAATTTTTTTTTGTTGTATATTTTTAATACAAATATTTTTATTTTTTAAACTATATAAAATTTTCTTAAAATCTATATTAGATATATTATTTTTTTTTTTAATTAAAAAATTTAAAGAAGTAGTATATAATGAATATAAATTTTGTTGTTTTAAATTATTAAATTTTATATTAGCAATCCCAATACTACAATGAAATATAGATCTTGTCAAAGCTACATATAATAATCTTAAATTTTCGGAAAGTGATTCTTTTAAAAATGATTTTATACTTTTATGATGTTTTTGAAAATCTATAGTTATTTTAAAATTTTTTTCATCATAAAAAATTATACCATTATCATTTATTAAATCTAAAGTATTTGAAGCAATAAATGGTAACCAAACAATGGGAAATTGTAAACCTTTTGATTGATGTATTGTCATAATTTTTATTTTATTAATATTATCATATAATTTATTTTGTTTATTTAACAAAATTTTATTAGGATATGTAATTTGTTGTAATAACCATTTTATTATTGCTTTATTATTTTTTTTATTAAAACATGAAATTTGTATTAGTTCACCTAAATATAAAATATTAGCTATTTTTTTTTTTTGAATAGAATTTAAAATATTTTTTTTAAAAAAAGAATCTTTTATAAAGATTGTTTCTAACATATTTAAAATACCTTTTTTTTCCCAAATAAATTTATATTTATGAAATTTATAAATTATTTTTTCAATAAAAGATTTTTTTTTATTATCATCAAAATAACATAAATTTATATTAAATAATTTTCTTGCTAAAAAATTTCTAATATTTTTTTTTTTATTAGGTTCTAAAATAGATGTTAATAGTATTAATAGTTCTTTAGCTTCTTGTTTTTTAAAAATATTATCAAATTTTGACAAATAAATATAAGGTAAATTAAATTTTATAAATTCTTTTTTTAAAATGTTATATTCATATCGATTACGAACTAAAACAGTTATATCTGAAATATTAATATTTTTATTTTTTCCATTTTTATTTAAAAAAGCTTTATTTTTTTGTCCTAAAATTATTAATTTATATATTTTATATGCACATTGATATGACATTTTTTCTTTATATAAATTTACACTAATCTCTTTATTAAGATACCAAAAAGTAATACCAGATTTTATTTTATTATTTATAATAAAATGATAATTTAATTTTTGTATTGTATAAGATATAGGATGAAAAATTATATTTTTAAATAAAAAAGGATATGATCTATTTGAAAATAATTTATTTACACCTTTAACCATTGTACTAGATGAACGCCAATTATTTTTTAATGTGTAACATTTTTTAATTTCAGATAAAGCTTTTAAATAAGTAAAAATATTAGCACCTCTAAAAGAGTAAATAGCTTGTTTAGGATCTCCTATTAATAGGATAATATTTTTTGGTTGATTCATATATATTTTTTTAAAAATATTATATTGTTGTTGATCTGTATCTTGAAATTCGTCTACTAAAATAACAGGAAATAAATTTCTTATATCTTTAGATATTTGATTTCCTAAAGTACTATTTAATTCTTTATTTAAAATAATTAATAAATCATTAAAACTTATTTTTTTTTTTTTTTTTTTTTTTTTTCAATATATTTATTTATATATTTTATAGCTTTTAAAATTATTAAAAATTTTAAATCAATAATTTTGTTTAAAAATTTTTCTATTATTTTAAATAAAATATGTTTTGGTATTTTTTTTTTATTAATCGTTTTATCTATTAAAATTTTTTGGGAAAATCTTAATAATTGTTTAGGATAATAATTATCTACAGTTTTTATGGAACTCCATATATTAATAATATCTATCCAATTATTTAATAATTTTTTATTATAAATATGTTTATTAATATTAGAATTATAAATATTATTTATTATAATATTTTTATATTTAATCCAAAATTTTTTTATTATATTAATATATTTTATATTTTTATAAAATTGTTCCGATATATTAATTTTTTTAAATAAATTTTTTATTATCGGTGTTGGTTTTCTTGATATAAAAGGTAATAATGAATTAAATAAATCACTAGGAGATTTCCAATAAAGAAGAATAATTTTAGTTATTTCTTTTGGTAATTTATAAAAATATTTTCTCCAAAAAATTATTGAAGCTTTTTTTTGTAAAATTAATTCATCATTGATTATTTTATTATTAAAAAAAAAATTATGAAGTTCATAATTTTTTAAATTTATAATTTTTTGACAAAAAGAATGTATTGTGTAAATAGATGCATTATTGATATTTAATTCAGCTTTTAATAATAAATCAACAGCTAATTTTTTATCTTTAATTTTTTTTATAAGTTTATTTATAACATCATATTTACTTTTGCCTTTTATACATCCTATACGTAGTATATAAATACTTTTTTTTATTCTTTGATATAAATCTTGTATTGCAATATCAGTAAAAGTTACCACCAAAATCTGTTCTACAGTTAAAGGAAGAATATTATTATTTTTTTGATATATTCCTAAAAGCATTCTTAAATATACTATTATAATAGTAAATGTTTTTCCAGTACCAGCTGACGCTTCTATAAGATATTCTCCTTTTAAATTTTCTTTAAATGGATTAAATTCTATAAATTTTATTATTTT
Source organism: Enterobacteriaceae endosymbiont of Donacia versicolorea (assembly GCF_012570965.1). Taxonomy (NCBI): domain Bacteria; kingdom Pseudomonadati; phylum Pseudomonadota; class Gammaproteobacteria; order Enterobacterales; family Enterobacteriaceae; species Enterobacteriaceae endosymbiont of Donacia versicolorea. The sequence goes on from NZ_CP046214.1 coordinate 418,490, forward strand.
ATTTTTCATTATTTTATAATATTAATTTTAGTTAGCATAATACATAAGATCAAACATCCATTTTTGGATAAGTTTTTGAATTTGCAACCACTCTTTTTGATTTAAATTAAAATTTAATCTATTAAAATACAGATCATTAGATTCTCCTTTAAAATAATTATTTTTATACCAATAATAAAGAAAATTTTTTTTTGCTTTATTTTGAATATAATAATTACTATTAATACATTTTTTTTCTTTATCATAACAAGTATTTATCCATTTCCATGAACTTTGCATAGGTAACATAATAGGTGAATTCATACCAGATAAATAACCTTTAACGTATTTTTTTAATAAAACGTAAGCTTTTTCTTTAGATAAATATTGAAAAATATATTTTGTATTTTTTAAACCAAATATTACTAAACTATAATTAGTAGAAATATTATTTATACACAAAATTAAATGTTTGATCCATAAACTAATAATAGTTTTAATATCTATTATTTTAGGTTCAAATTTTATTAATTTAGTAGTATTATAATTAAAATATTTAATTTGTCCTTTTATATTAATATTTAAAATTTTAAAGTTAATTTTCTTAATTATTTCTTTATATGTATATTTTTTAAAATTATTATTAAATATTTTTTTCATTTTATTTACTTTTTCTTCCCACCATATTTCTCCATGATATCCATAAGGTAAAATATTATTATTTAAATAATAATTATATAAATTATTAATATTTTTATTTAAAATTAATGAATATAATATTTTTTTATTTATAATATATTCTTGTAAATAATTAATATTAAAGGGTTCTGTATTTAATAATTTAATTTGATCTAAATCTTGTAAATATATTTTTAATCTTTGATTAAAAAAACCTTTTACAGGATGTTTCCAAAAATTAATTAAATTATTAATTTTTATTTTTGTTATTTTAATAGGTTTAAAAATATTAATATTTTTATTATGTGTATTATCTTTTTTTTTATTTTTTGATAAAAAATTAAATTTATTTTTATAAATATATTTAACAATATAATCATTAATATTAATATTTTTAATATAATAATTATTAGAAATATATTCTAATAATTCATTTACTATACTAGAAGAAATATTTTTAATATTATTTATTTTTTTATTATTTAAATAACTAATATATAATTTTTTTTCTGTAGACATTAATAATTTTAAAAATAAATTTTTATCTTCATCTATATAATTTTTTTCTTCTTTATAAGGATAATGTTTCATTAAATCAAAAATAATAGGATATGATTTTTTTGGAAAATATTCATTATTCATACCTATTATAAAAACATCTTTAAAAGATATATTTTGAAATATGTTAAAAGAACAAAAATTTATTTTATTTATATGAAAAAAAAATTTTTTATGTTTTTTTTTAATTTGATATTTAATTTTTTCTATTATTATATCAATAGATATTTTTTTTTTATATTTTGACTCTAAACCATTTTCAATAAAAAATATGATTTTTTTTATAATATAATATATATTATTATACAAGTAATTACTATATGGGAAAAAATCAGAATATAATTTTAATATTATTTCTTTCCATTTTTTTAAAAAATGTTTTTTATGAAGTTTATTTTTCCATTTTTCTAATTTGAATAAAAAATTAGTAAATTTACCAAGTAATTCTTGAGATAAACTAATAGAACCATTATAAGGAATAATATTTTTCCATTTTTCAGAATTAAAAACATAACCTAAGAACATACGATGTAAACCTAATTTCCATGTATATTGGTCTTTAGTAAAAATAATTTTATTAAAATTTTTAAAATTTAAACCATATTTTATTCCTAATTTTTTAATCCAATAATTTAAATATTCTAAATCTTCTTTGTTTAAAAGAAATTTTTTAGATATATATTTATCTTCTAATAAAAAAAAAATTTCTTCAGGAGTAAACTTTTTATAAGGTAATTCTAGTAAAAATAAAATTTTTTTAAAAATATTTAAATTTTTTATTTTATCAGGATTAGAACTTATATTAATAGGTAAGTTACAATTTTTAAATATTGAATCAATAAATGGAATATATAATTGTAAATTAGGAGACACAATTAGTATATCATGTAAAAAATAATGTTTATTTTTTTTTAAATTATATATGATATTATCATATAATAATTTTACTTCTGTATAAAAATCTTCACAAATATATATTTGAATAGATTTATCTAAATAATTTATTTCTTTTTTTTTTTGATTATTTTTATAATTTATTTGATTCTCATGTGAATATAAAATATCATTTTTAATATTATTTAATAAATTTGTTGTATCATTTTTTATAAAAGTTTCAATAATTCTAGCTGGAAAATTCATTAATTTATTAATATTATTTAAATGATAATTTCCCCAGGAATACAATAATTTATTATAAAAATAATTTTCATTTTTAATATTAATATTTTCATTATATTTATAATTTGATATATTTACCCAATAATATTTAGATGGACTATATATAAAAATATGTATTTCCATGTATTTTTCTATTTCTTTCAATAATTTTAAATATATTAAAGGAATATTTTGTATATCAAATATAAATATTCTTTCTGGTAAAAAATTATATTTAAAATTATTGTTTTTTTTATATTTTTTATAAAATTTATATAATTTACCATAATTCCATAATGTTTTATTTAATTTATTTTTATAATATATTAATAATTCGTTCCATAATTTTGCTTGCCATATTTGATGTTTATCTGTTAAAGATGAAATAATTTTATTATTTTCCCATAATAGTAACCATTCTGGCTGATATTTTTGATATTTATCATATAAATTTTCTATTTGTATGGACAAATTAAATAAATAATCTAAATCTTTTATTTTATAAAAAAATTTTTTTTTGAAATAAGTAAATTCTGAAGTATATATTAATTTAGGAATAATTAATACTATTTTCCAAATAATACTTTCTTTACATAAAAAATCGTCTTTATCTATCTTAGGTATTATTTTTTTAAATAAATTCCAAATAAACTTGTCAAAAGAAAAAAAATTAATATTACCATATATTTCTAATATATTTGAAAAATTTATTTTCATTAATTTAGAAAAATTTATATTATTACATATGATTATTTCTGATTTTAATGGGTTAGTGAGTGGTTGTTTTAAAATTTGTATTTTTACAATATTTAATAAAATATCTATATTATTAGAATTATAAATTGTTAACATATTTAAATTATATTTTATTATTTAATTTTTTATAAAAAATAATTAATCCAAAAATTATCATTAGTATTGAAAAAAACTGTTCTATAGTAAAATAATAGTAAAAAAAATAAAATTGTATATTAGGTTCTCTAAAATTTTCTACAAAAAAACGTATTATACCATAAAATAATAAAAATAAACTAGATTTATATCCTACAAAAAAATTTTTTTTAAAAATTATATTTAAAATAAAAAATAAAAATATACCTTCTAAAAAGAATTCGTAAATTTGTGTAGGATGCCGAGGTAAATTACCATATTGTATAAATAATTTTTTGTATTTTAGATTTTTTCGTATATAAATTAAATCTTTTTCAATGGAATTTGGAAATATAAAAGCCCATGAAACATTTGTTACTTTACCCCATAATTCACTATTAATAAAATTACCAATACGTCCCATACCAATTCCTAATGGTACTACAGGTACTATAGAATCTGTTAATAATAAAAAATTTTTTTTTTTTTATAAGAATAAATTACTAAAACTATAATAATTCCTATTAAACCACCAAAAAATGACATACCTCCTTCCCATAATTTAATTAAAATAATTGGATTTTTTATAAAATCAGAAATATGATAAAATAATGTGTAACCTATTTTTCCACCTAATAATAAACCTATGAAACAGTAATATAATAAATTATTATTTTTTTTAATATTTTTTATTTTAAATATATTAATTATAAATAAAAAATTAATTAAATATAAAATACTATACCAATAAATATTTATTTTATTTATTTTTAAAAATATTGGATTTATATTGGGAAATAAAAAATATTTTGTATTCATTTTTTATTATAAATTTATGTTATTTATAATATTATTATATAATATATTATTTATAAATTAAATTTTAATATATATGAAAAAAATGTTTTCTTCAATTATTTATGAAGAAAAAATGTTATTATTAAGAGCACAATTAATAAAAGGATTTAATATAATTGATATTGCAAGATGGTTAAATTATAAGATACCTAAAAATATAAATAAAGATAAAGGTATTATGGGAAAATTAATTGAATTTTACTTAATAGGAAAACATCAAAATAATAAATCAAATCAAGATTTACCATATTTAGGTATAGAAATTAAAACAATTACTATAAATAAAAAAAATAAAGTAATTAATGATAATTTTATTTGTTCTTTTTCTTTGATTAATGAAAATAATTTTTTATTTTATAAAAGTAAATTATATAATAAAATATCCAAAATTTTATGGATACCTATCATTAAAAATATAAATATTCCTTTTTTTATGAATAAAATTGGAAAAGCATTTTTATGGAAACCTTCTAATGATGATAAAATAAAATTATTTAATGATTGGAATAATTTAACTAAATTATTAATTTTAGGACAAATAAATAATATTAATTCTTATAATGGTTATATTTTATTAGTTAAAAACAAATCTAACAAAAAAAAATTAACAAAAGCTATAGATAAAAATGGAAAAATTATATTTGTAACTCCTAAATCTTTTTATTTTAAAAAAAATTTTTTAAATTTTATATTAAAAAATAAAGTAAATTTTAAAAATTAAAATAATTCTAAATTTATTAAATCTTTTATTTTTTGACGACGTCTAATTATTTTAGGAATATTATTTTCAATTAAAATTTCTGGTATTAAAGGTCTACTATTATAATTAGAAGACATAGATGCTCCATATGCTCCAGTATCATGAAAAATTAAATAATCACCAATATTTACTATTGGTAACATAAAAAAAATAATTTCACCATTATCTGTTTGTGTAAATATATCTCCTGATTCACATAAAGGACCTGCAACAATAGTTTTTACTTTTGGATAAATAGACATATCTTTACCTTTAGATGATATAGCTGATATATAATGATAACTTCCATACATAACAGGACGAATTAAATCATTAAAACCTATGTTAACTAAAACAAATCTTCTATTTTTTATTATTTTTATAGCACATACTTGACAAATTAATATACCAGATTCGGCTACTAAAAATCTTCCTGGTTCAATTTCTAATTTTATATTTTTTTTAAAAAAATTTTTAATAATGTTTCTTGTATTATTCCATAAATTAAAATAATGATTAGTATCTACTTTTAGATCATTTATTTTATAAGGAATAGATAACCCTCCTCCTGCAGATATAATATCAATTTTTGGCATATATGTTTGTAAAACATTATATAACATTGAATTACATACTTTTTCTAAGTGTTGATAATTTACCCCTGATCCTATATGCATATGTATACCAATTAAATTTAAATTAAATTTTTTTATGATAGAAATAGCATTTTTTAAATCTTCATACCATATACCATGTTTACTTTTTTCTCCTCCTGTATTTGTTTTTTTATTGTGTCCATATCCAAAACCGGGATTAATTCTTAATAATATATTATGACCTTTTGATATATAACCTAATTGATATAACATATCAATAGAACCAACATTAACAGTAATGTTAGATTTTTTAATATATCTTAATGTTTCTTTATCAAAAACATCAGATGTAAAAATAATATCATTTATTTTTTTAGGATTATATCCTGCTACTATTGCTCTTTCTATTTCTCCTAAAGAAATAGCATCTACTTTTACTCCTTCATATCTCATTAATTTTAAAATATTTATATTAGAACAAGCTTTTTGTGCAAACCTTATTGTATCAAACTGTTTTAATTGTGTAATTTTATCTTTTATATTTTCTGCACAATACAACCAAAATGGAGTATTATAATTTTTTATTAAAGATAAAATAGTTTGAATCGAAATATTATTTTTATTATACTTTTTATCAAATAATTTTATTATCATTTTTATTATTTATCCTAAGAATAAAATTTTTATTAAAATATTTTTTAAATAAAAATAATATTTTAACAAAAATTTTAAATAAAACCATAAATTATACCTTTAATTAATTTAGTAGCCAAGATAATTTATCTATGTTATTTATAAAATAAAATATATATAAATCTATAATATATAGAATCATTATTTATATAGATAATTATTATTAATAATAAATTATTTTTAATTTTTTATAAATTAAATAAATATTAATTTGTTATAATAATAAATATTATAAAATATATTAAATTTTAGGACACAATAATGTTAGAAAAAGAAATTATTATCAATAGTAGAAATGGTCTTCATACACGTCCCGCAGCAATTTTTGTAAAAGAAGCAAAAAATTTTATATCAGATATTACAATTACTTCTAATAAAAAAACAGTTAATGCTAAAAGTTTATTTAAAATACAAACTTTAGGATTAACTAAAGGTACTTCAATTATTTTAAAAATTTCAGGAAAAGATGAAGATAATGCAATGAAACATTTAATAAATATAATTCAAAAATTATAAACTAATTTTTTATTTTTATAAAAATATTTATAATTTGTAAAATTATTATTTTTTATCCAATAATATTAAATTATTAATTTTTTATAAAAAAAATTTAATTTATTCTTAAAACTTAATAGAAAAAATTATTATCTAATAATAGAGGTAAAATATATGATTTCAGGAATTTCAGCTTCTCCTGGTATTTCTTTTGGTAAAGCTTTTTTATTAAAAATGGATAATATTATTATTAATTGTAATAAAATTAATAGTAATCAAATAGATTTAGAAATTAAAAAATTTTTTCATGGACAAAAAGAATCTATCAAACAACTAGAATATATAAAAAAAAATTCATTTAAAAAATTTAATTCTGATAAGTTATCAATTTTTGATGGTCATATTCTTTTATTACAAGATGAAGAAATGATTAAGGAAGTTTTATCTTTAATAAAAAAAAATTTTTTATCAGCGGATAATGCAGTAAATTCAGTAATAAAATCACAAATAAAAATATTAAAAAATTTAAATGATAAATATTTAAAAGAAAGAGTTATTGATATTAAAGATATAGGAAATCGTTTAATAAAAAATATTTTAGGTTTGAATACTAGAAATTTAGATAAAATAGATAATCAAGTAATTTTAATTGCAAAAGATCTTACACCTTCAGAAACTGCTCAATTAAATTTAAAAAAAATTTTAGGTTTTATTACTGATTTAGGGAGTAAAACTTCTCATACTGCTATAATGGCTCGTTCATTAGAAATACCTGCTATTGTAGGTACTGGTAATATAACTACAAAAGTTAAAACTAATGATTATATTATTTTAGATAGTATTAATAATAAAATATTTATTAATCCGTCAAATGAAATAATTAAAAAAAATCAAATAATATATAATCAATATATAATAGAAAAAAATAAACTTAAAAAAACATGTATTTTACCTGCTATAACTAAAGATAATTATAAAATTAAAGTTTGTGCTAATATAGGTTCATTAAAAGAATTAAAAAGTATTATTAAAAATGGTGCTGATGGTGTAGGATTATATCGTACAGAATTTTTGTTTATGAATCGAAATTCTTTTCCTACTGAAGAAGAACAATTTCATGTTTATAAAAATGTAACAAAAAATATGAGTGGAAAATCTGTTATTATTAGAACAATGGATATTGGTGGAGATAAAAAAATACCTTATATGAACTTACCTAAAGAAGAAAATCCATTTTTAGGATATCGAGCTATTAGAATTAGTATAGATCGTAAAGATGTTTTACATACTCAATTAAGAGCTTTATTAAGAGCATCTATTTTTGGTAAATTACATATCATGTTCCCTATGATAATATCAGTAGAAGAAGTTCTTTTTTTAAAAGAAGAATTAAATTTTTTGAAAAAACAATTACAAAATAAAAAATATGATTTTAATAAAAATATTCCTATAGGAATAATGGTAGAAACTCCTGCTTCTGCTATAATAGCTAATCATTTAATAAAAGAAATTGATTTTTTTAGTATCGGAACTAATGATTTAGTACAATATACATTAGCTGTAGATCGTGGTAATGATCTCATTTCACATTTATATAATCCAATGCATCCTGCTATATTTTATTTAATAAAAAAAGTTATAGATGCTTCACATTCAGAAGGAAAATGGACAGGAATGTGTGGTGAATTGGCAAGTGATGAATACTTTATCCCTGTATTATTGGGAATGGGATTAAATGAATTTAGTATGAGTGCTATTTCTATTCCAAAAATTAAAAATATTATTTGTAAAATAAAAATGAAACAAGCAATAGAATTAGCTAATAATATTTTATTACAGTCTAATGTTAAAAACATTAATAATTTATTATTAGAATTTAACAAAAAAATTAATCTTTATTAAGAGATAATAAATATGAATATTTTTTCTAGTTTTTTTAAAAAAAAACATAAAAAAATTAATATTACTAAAATATTTGCTCCTATCACAGGAAATATAATAGATATAGAAAAAGTTCCTGATATTGTATTTTCAGATAAAATAGTAGGAGATGGTATTGCTATTGATCCTAAAGAAAATTTAATAGTTTCTCCAGTTGATGGTTTTATTGGTAAAATATTTGAAACTAACCATGCATTTTCTATAAAAACTAAAAATAATATAGAATTATTCGTTCATTTTGGAATTGATACGGTAAATTTAAAAGGTAAGGGATTTAAAAGAAAATTTAATTTTATTGAAAATAATCTTAATATAGTTAAAAAAGGAGAAATTATTATTGAATTAGATTTAGATTTTTTAAAAAAAAATACTAAATCTATCTTAACTCCAGTAGTAATTTCTAATATTGAAAAAATTACTAAATTAAAAAAATATATAGGTAAAGTTATTGCCGGTATTGATCCTATATTAAAAATTTATAATTAATAAGATTTTAATCTTACAAAAAAATATTTTTTAATAATAAAAATTATTAAAAAATATAGTATATTATACTTTTTAAAAAATTGTTTATTAAAAAATAGTTTTTATATAATTATTACTTTTTATAAAAAAATACGGCTATGTGTAATAGCAATTGCTAACGCATCAGCAGCATCTGTTTTAGGGTAATTAGGTAGTTTTAATAACATAAAAACCATATCTTGTACTTGTTTTTTTTTAGCATTTCCTACACCAACAACAGTCATTTTTACTTTACTTGCTGAATATTCAAAAACAGGAAGATTATGATTAACAGCAGATACTATAGCAGCACTTCTTGCATGTCCTAATTTTAAAGCAGAATCTGCATTTTTAGCCATAAAAATTTGTTCTATAACAAAACTGTCTGGTTTAAATTTATTTATTATTTGACTTACCTTATTATAAATAATTTTTAATCTTGTAGGAAAATCTTTTATTTTTAAAATTATACATCCACTATCAATATAAATTATTTTTTTCCCATATTTTCTAATTAAACCATATCCTGTTACTATAGAACCAGGATCAATACCTAAAATTATCGTCATAATATAATCTTTTTTTTTAAATAATATAATATTTATTATATATCAGCATTATGATAAATATTTTTAATATCTTTACATGTTTTAGATAAAAAAAATAAATTCATTAATTTTTCTTTTATAAAAATACTTATTTTTTTTTTAAATAATGGTTTTACTATTAATTCTGTTTTAATAGGTTTTATTTTAAATTTTTTTATTTGTTTAGTAAAAAATTTATATTTTTTTTGTGTAAAAATTATTTTAATATTTTTTTTATTAAAAATAATATCATGTGCATTAAATTTTTCAGCAATATTTATAATATTTTCTGAGTTAGATATATATGTTATATGTATTTGTTTTTTAAACATATAATTTACTGTACCATTTTTGTGTAAATTACCTCCTATTTTATTTAAAATATAACGTATAAAAGATACAGTTCTATTATTATTATCAGTTAAACATTCTATCATTAATGCAACATTATTCGGACCATATCCTTCATAAAAAATTTCTTTTAATTTATTATTTTTTTCTTTTTTTGTATTTTTTTGTAAAAAATTATTAATAGTTAAACGATTTATATTATATGATAATGCTTTTTCTATAACTAAACGTAATTTAGAATTATATTTTGGATTTATTCCTTGTCCTATTTTTACAGCAGAATTTAATTCCTTAATGATTTTTGAAAAAATTTTACTTTTTTTATTATCTTGTATTTTTTTTCGATAACGTGTATTAGACCATTTATTATGTCCTGACATAAAAAACTATCCTTTTTTATTTTATATATGTTAATCCTAATTCTTTTAAAATATTATCATTAATAATATTAGGAGATTGTGTTAAGAGACATGTTGCTGAAGTACTTTTAGGAAAAGCAATTACATCACGAATATTATTGGTATTAGTTAATAACATAACTAATCGATCTAGACCTAAGGCTATTCCTATATGTGGTGGTGTTCCAAATTTTAAAGATTTAAGAAAAAAACCAAAATTTTTTTGTTGAGTTAATTTTTTAATTTTAAGAATACTAAATATTTTTTTTTGTATTTTAGAATCATATATTCTAGAAGAACCACTACCTATTTCATAACCATTAATTATTAAATCATATGAATCTGATAAAACTTCTTCAAGATTTTTATTTTGTAATATATTTTGTAAAAAAGATTTTTTAGGAGATGTAAAAGGATGATGTACTGAAACTAAATTTCCTATTTTATTTTTTTTAAATAATGGAAAATCTATAATCCATAATAAAGATAATTTATTATTATTAATTAAATTAAAGTCTTTTGCTAATTTTTTTCTTAATAATCCCATAGATGAAATATTACCATCTATTACTTCTGTACCAATAAAAATGATATCATTATTATTAGCATTACTTTTATAAATAATATGTTGTATTTTTTCTTTATTTAAATCTTTAGAGAAAAAATTTTTTTTATTATTTAATATATTAATTAATTTAGTATTATAAACTTGATATATATTTAAATCTTTTGTACCATATTTTTTTAAATAATGTTGATATTTTTTTAAATCTTTTATTTTTATATTATTTAAATATTTATTTTTAAGTAAAATAGAAATTATTCTATTTTTATTTTTCATTTTATTTTTTTTTATAAAAAAATTAGTTAAATTTATAAGTTTTAATTTATTTCTTAAATCAGGTTTATCAGTTCCAAAAAATTTCATTGATTCATTATAAGTTAAAATTTTAAAATCATGTAATAATACATTATTAATATTTTTCCATAAATAAAATATTATTTCTTCTATAAAAGATCGAAATTTTTTTGATTTTATAAAAGATACTTCTATATCAATTTGAGTAAATTCAGGTTGACGATCTGATCTTAAATCTTCATCACGAAAACATTTTGCTATTTGATAATATCTATCTAATCCTGCGATCATTAATAATTGTTTAAATATTTGTGGCGATTGAGGTAATGCATAAAAATTATGTTTATGTATTCTACTTGGTACCAAATAATTTCTAGATCCTTCTGGAGTTATATTTGTTAATATAGGAGTTTCAATATTTAAAAATTGATTTTTTTCTAAAAAATTTCTAACATAATAAATTATTTTTGATCTTAATTTTATTATATTAACCATTTTTTTTTGTCTTAAATCTAAATATCGATATTTTAATCTAGTTTCTTCTGTATTTACAATATTTATGTCAATAGGTAATGGTTTAGATTTACTAAATATATATATATCAAATACAATAATTTCTATTTCTCCAGTAAATAAATTAAAATTTTTATTTTTTTCTTTTCTTTCATTTATTATTCCTTTAATTTTAACACAGAAATTATTACGTAATTTAGTTGCTATTTTATAGGCAATTATATATTTAGGTTTAAAAACAGCTTGAATTATCCCTTCTCTATCTTTTATATTCACAAAAATTAATTTTCCTAAATTTCGGTAACTATCTACCCATCCATAAATAATTATTTCTTTATTAATATATTTTTTATCAATATGACCACAATAAATTTTATTTTTCATTTATTAAACCTTTTTAAAAAAATTAATATATTAATTTTATAACAAATAATAATTTTATTATGTAATAAAATTATATTTAATTATAATAATTAATAATTATATTTATTTATAAATTATATTTAATAATAAATATATTACTTTATATATTTTAAACAAAAAGACTGAATTAAATAAATTTATTTAAAATAAATTAAAAATTAATCATAATATTTTTAATTGTATTATATAATTAAAATTTTTTTAAAAAATATAACTAAATATATTAAAAATATTATAAAAAATAAATTTTATTAAATATTTTTAAGATTATATTTAATGATATAAAATATATACTTATGTTAAATTTATTAAAAATTTTTTTTAAATAAATATAGAATTATATTCTATTTGTATTACTAAACAAAATTTTCATAATAAAATAATATAATGTAATATTATTAATAATAATTAATTTAAATATTTAATTATAAAAAATTAAATAATTTATTTTTATATTATAAAATTATATTTAGATTATTTTAAAAAAATATTAGTTATAGTAATTTATATATTATAATTTCTTTAATTATAATTAAAATATTAAATATAAAATTTTTTAAAGAAATGAAATTTATTATTTATAAATTAATAAAATATTTAGACTAATTTTAAAATAGGTCATATATGAATATAAAAAAAATTCTTTCAAAAAAAATTCATAAATCAATGATAAAAGCAGGTATACCATCTCAATATAATGTAATATTACGTCCATGTAAAAAAGTAGAATTAGGACATTATCAAATTAATGGTATTATATCAGCAGCCATTTATTTAAAAAAAAAACCTAATGATTTAGCAAATAAAGTAGTTAAATTTTTAGATTTAAAAAATTTTTTATCTAAAATTACAATATCTAAATTAGGATTTATTAATCTTTTTATTAAAAAAAAATGGTTATCAAAACAAATAAATTTATTATTTATTTCTAAAAAACTAGGATTAACACAAAAAATTATATCTGAAAATATTATTGTAGACTATTCTAGTCCTAATATAGCAAAAGAAATGCATGTAGGTCATTTAAGATCTACAATAATAGGTGATTCTATGGTAAAAATTTTATTATTTGCTGGATATAATGTTACTAAAGTTAATCATATTGGTGATTGGGGTACTCATTTTGGAATGCTTATTGCTTTTTTAGATTCTGAAAAAAAAGAAAATAACATTTTAATATCTGATATAGATCAATTATATAAAAAAGCACGTAAAAGATATTCTGAAGATACAAAATTTGCAATAAAATCTAGGTCTTATGTAGTTAAATTACAAAAAAAAGACCCTTTTTGTTTGCAAATATGGGAAAAAATAGTAAATATTACTATGAATCATAATTATCTTTTATATAAAAAATTAAATGTAGAATTATCTTCTAAAGATACTATGGGTGAAAGCACATATAATGATATGTTACCAGATCTAATTATAGATTTGAAAAAAAAAGGAATAGCTGTTGAGAATAATAAAACTGTTATTATCCCTATTAAAGGATTAAAAAATAAACAAGGTAAATTAATGGCTGTAATTATACAAAAAAGTGATGGCGCATATTTATATGCAACAATTGATATTGCTTGTATTAAGTATCGTTATAAAAATTTTAAAGCAAATCGTATTATTTATTACGTAGATTCTCGTCAAAATCAATATTTAAATCAAATTTTCAAAATAGTAAAAAAAGCTCATTATGTTCCTTCTAATATAAAATTAGAACATCATATGTTTGGAATGATATTAAATAAACATAGAAAACCTTTTAAAACAAGAGAAGGAAAAAATATAAAATTAGATCATTTAATAAATGAATCTATTACAAGATCTAAAAAAATAATTATTAAAAAAAATCCTTCTATAAGAAAAAATGAATTAGAAAAATTATCTCATATCATCGGTATAGGAGCTCTTAAATATGCAGATTTGTCTAAAAATAGAATGAATAATTATATTTTTAGTTGGAATGATATGTTATCTTTAGATGGTAATACATCATTATACATTCAATATGCTTATGTTAGAGCACAATCAATTTTAAGTAAAATTGATATAAATTTTAATAATTTATTAAATTTAGAAATGAAATTTATAAATCATTATGAATTTAAACTTGCTATAACATTTTTAGATTTTGAAGAAATAATTTTAAAAATAGTTAAAAAAGGTACACCACATTTATTATGTAATTGGTTATATAAAATTTCAGTATTATTTTCTATATTTTATGAAAATTGTAAAATTTTAAATTTAAAAGATAACTTATTAAAAATAAGTAGATTAAAAATTGTTTTTTTAACTTCTTTATTTATAAAAAAAGGATTATTTTTATTAGGTATAAAAACTGTAAAAAAAATGTAAAAAATGTATTATTAATAATAAAAATATTATTTATTTAATAAATAATAATATATAATAAAATTATTTTATATTTATAAAAAATTTTTTTAAAAATTATATGTTTAAAAAAAAAGTAATAATTGCAATGTCAGGAGGTATAGATTCTTCTTTTTCTGCTTGGTTATTAAAAAAACAAAATTATCAAGTAGAAGCATTATTTATGAAAAATTGGGAAGAAGATGATATAACAAATAATTGTAATATTAAAAAAGATTTATTTTATGTAGAACATATTTGTAAAAAATTAAATATTATTTTACATAAAATTAATTTTGCAACTGAATATTGGGATTTTGTTTTTAAAAAATTTCTTTCTGAATATAAAAAAGGTTATACACCAAATCCTGATATATTATGTAATAAAATAATTAAATTTAAATATTTTATGAATTTTGCTTTTAAAAATTTAGGTGCAGATTTTATTAGTACTGGTCATTATGTTCGTTGTAAAAAAATTAAAAATCAGTATTCCTTATTAAAAGGAATAGATAAAAATAAAGATCAAAGTTATTTTTTATATACAATAAAAGAAAAACAATTAAAAAAAATTTTATTTCCTATGGGAGGTTTAAAAAAAACAGAAGTAAGATATTTTGCTAGAAAATTTAAATTTATTAATGCTAGAAAAAAAGATTCAACAGGAATTTGTTTTATAGGAGAAAAAAATATTACTAATTTTTTAAGTAAATATTTACCTTCTAAAAAAGGTAATATAATTGACATTAATGGTAATATTATTGGTATACATAAAGGATTAATACATTATACTATAGGACAAAGAAAAAGAATTGGTTTAGGAGGATCTTTATATTATGGTAATAAACCATGGTATGTCTATAAAAAAAATATCAAAAAAAATACTTTAGTTGTCGTACAAAATAGAAAAAATTTATATTTATATTTTATTGGATTAATATTAAAAAAAATAAGTTGGATTAATAATAATTATCCAGATGTTTCAAAAACATATACTCTTAAAACAAGATATAGACAAAAGGAAGTTAAATGTAAAATTTTTATTTTAAAAAATAATAAAATTAAAGTATATTTTAATTATCCTATATTTAGTATTACTCCAGGACAATCTGCAGTATTTTATTCTGAAGATATTTGTTTAGGAGGAGGTATTATAGAAAAAGGAATTTCAGTTGTTTAATTTTATTATATTTTTAAAATTTATTCTAATAAAAAATAGATTTTTTATTTTTTTTATATAAAAATAAAAAATTATTAAAAATTTAATTTTAATTTGTAAAAATTAGTAATTATAAAATTTAATTTTATGAATTAGTTTATATTAGTAATATGTATTAAGTATAAATTAATATTTAATTAGAGCATTTTTATGAAAAAAAAACATTTTAAAAATGTATTAATTAATCTTAATAATATAAATAAATCTTTTTTAGGAAAAAAAATTATTTCTAATTTAAATTTAAATATAAATGATGGAGAATTTATTACTTTATTAGGACCTTCTGGTTGTGGAAAAACAACAATCATTCGTTTAATAGCAGGTTTAGAAAAAGTAGATAGTGGTTCTATTATATTAAATCAAAAAGAAATAACAAAAGTTCCAGCAGAAAAAAGACAAATAAATACTGTTTTTCAAAATTATGCTTTATTTCCTCATATGTCTGTTTTTGATAATATAGCTTTTGGATTAAAAATGCAAAAAAAGACAAATAGAGAAATCACAAAAAAAGTTAAAAAAATATTAGATATGGTTCAATTACAAAAATTTATAAATAGAAAACCTCATGAATTATCCGGGGGACAACAGCAAAGAGTTGCTATAGCAAGAGCAGTAATTAATAAACCTAGAATATTATTATTAGATGAATCATTATCAGCTTTAGATTATAGATTACGTAAAAAGATGCAAAATGAACTAAAAGCATTACAAAGAAAATTAGGTATTACTTTTATATTAGTTACGCATAATCAAGAGGAAGCTTTAAGTATATCAGACCGTATTATCTTAATAAAAAATGGAAAAATTGAACAACAAGGGACTCCTAAAGAAATATATGAAGAACCAAAAAATCTTTTTGTTGCTAAATTTATAGGTGATATTAATATTTTTGATGCTGTTATTATTAAACAATTAAATAATTATAAAGTACAAGTAAATTTAGAAGGTTATATATGTAATCTTAAAGTTCCATTTCCTATTTTACCTGGAGAAAAAATTCATGTTTTATTAAGACCAGAAGATTTAAAAATTAAAGAAATTCATAATGATATTAATTCAGAAAAAGGACTTATTGGTTATATAAAAGAAAAAAATTATAAAGGAATGACATTAGAATCTATTTTAAAACTTAAAAATGGGAAAATTATTACCGTAAGTGAATTTTTTAACGAAAATGATCCTGATGTAGATCATTTTATTAATCAAAAAATGTTAATAAATTGGGTTAAGACATGGGAGGTTATTTTACCTTATGAAAAAAATAATGGAATATATTAAAAAAATTATGTTTTTTTTTATTATTAGTTGGTTATTATTATTTATATTTTTACCTAATATAATAATAATTATTATTAGTTTTTTAAAAAAAGATAATTATAATTTAATTTTATTTAAATTTTCTTTTAATAATTATTTAAAATTATTAAATTTTTTATATATTAAAGTTTTTATAAATTCTTTATTTATTTCATTTATTACTACGATTATTTGTCTTTTAATAGGATATCCATTTGCATGGTGTTTAACAGAAATATCTGCTAAAAAAAGATCTTTAATGTTATTTTTTTTATTTTTACCATTTTGGGTTAATTCTTTAATTAGAATATACTGTTTAAAAATATTTCTAGGAATTAATGGATGGTTAAATTATATTTTACTTTATTTTAAAATAATTCATAATCCTATTCATATAATATATACTCCTACAGCAGTAATTTTAGGATTAATATATATTTTATTACCTTTTATGATAGTTCCAATATATTCTAGTATTGAAAAATTAGATAAATTTTATATAGAAGCAGCTAAAGATTTAGGAGCTCCATTATGGAAAATTTTTTTTTATATCATTATTCCTTTAACTATTCCAGGAATTATTGCTGGTTGTTTATTAGTTTTTTTACCTAGTATGGGATTATTTTATATTTCTGATTTAATGGGTGGATCTAAAAATTTATTAATAGGAAATATTATTAAAAATCAATTTCTTAATATTAGAGATTGGCCATTAGGAGCAGCAACAAGTACAATAATAACATTATTAACTGGATTTTTTTTAATATTATATTTTAAAATTATAAAATTTTTAAATAAAAAGGAATTTCAAAATAATGTTTAAAAATATTTTCAGAGTCGTTTATATAAATATAATTTATTTTTGGTTTTACATTCCAATTATTCTTTTAATTGTAAATTCTTTTAATTCATCACGTTATGGAATAATATGGCAAGGATTTAGTACTAAATGGTATCATGAAATTATACATAATACTTCTTTATTAGAAGTTACATATCATTCTTTATCTATTGGAATGATTACTGCTACTTTTACAACTTTTATTGGTTTATTAACAGCTTTATCATTATATTATTATAATGATTATATTAAATCATTTATAAGTATTTTATTATATATAGTAATCATATCTCCTGATATTGTGATGGGTATTTCTTTATTGTTATTATTTATAATATTAAATTTTACTCTAGGATTTTGGTCTTTATTATTTTCACATATTACTTTTTGTTTACCTTATGTAGTAATCACTATTTATTCTAGATTAAAAAATTTTGATATTCATATAGTTGAAGCAGCAAAAGATCTAGGAGCCAGTGAAATAATTATTTTAACAAAAATTATATTTCCTTTGATATTTCCAGCGATTATTTCTAGTTGGTTATTAAGTTTTGCTTTATCTATGGATGACATAACAATATCGACATTTGTTACAGGACCTGAATATGAAATACTTCCATTAAAAATTTATTCACTTGCTAAAATTGGAATAACTCCAGAAATTAATGTTTTAGCAACTATATTAATAATTATATCTCTATTTTTAGTTATTTTAAGTAGAATTATTTTAGGAAAATCAAAAATATATAATCAAATTACTTCTTTAGTAGATTAAATTTTTTATTTTATTATAAAAAATTTATTTTTGACATTTATTACAAAAAAAAGTACTTCTTTTTCTTAAAAAAATTCTAATAATTTTTTTTTTACAAATTTTACATAACTTATCTTTTTTACCATATACAAAAAAATATTTATAGAAATTACCTACATTTCCATTAGGTTGATTATAATTACTTATAGAAGAACCACCATGTTTAATTGATTTATTTAAAATAAATTTAATATTTTTAACTAAAAATGTAATTTCTTTAAAAGTTAAAGTATTTGATTTTCTTGTAGGTAATATTCTAGATAAAAATAATGATTCATTTGCATAAATATTACCTATCCCTGTTACAATATTGTTATTCATTAATATTATTTTAATAAAAATACTCTTTTTTTGTGTAATATTATATAAATATATATTGTTAAATGAATCTTCTAATGGTTCAGGACCTAATCTCTGTAAAAATATATTATTTTTATAATTTTTTTTTTCCCATAACCAAAAACCAAATTTTCTAATATCTGTATAACGTAAAATTAAATTATTATTAACAATTAAATCAATATGATCATGTTTACTATATGATAAATTTTGTTTATGTATTAAAAATAATTTTCCTGTCATACCTAAATGTATAATAATTGTATTGTTTAATAAAATTATAATAATATATCTTCCCCTTCTTTTAATATCAAAAATTTTTTGATTTTTTATATTTATTATATATTTTGAAATGAAATATTTTAATTTTCTATTTCTAATAATAGAATAATTAATTATTTTACCTTTTAAAAAAGGTTTTATCATATTTTTAATAACTTCTACTTCAGGTAGTTCAGGCATAAAATTTTATTTACCAATACAAAATTGAGAAAAAATATTTTTTAATAAATCTTTAGAAGTAAATTTTTCTCCAGTAATAGAATTTAATTCTTTTTGTATTAATCTTAAATCTTCAGATAATAATTCTATAGAATTTGTTTTTAAAAAATTTTTTTGACTTTCTATTAAAAATTTATGTATATAATTTAAGGAATCTACATACCTTTCTCTAGCTGTAAATTGATCTTCGTTATTATTAGTATATATAATTTTTTTTTTAATAAAATTCATTAATAATGAAACTCCTTTATTATTTTTAATTGATAACCTTATAGTGACATAATTACAATTATTTGTTAATTCTGGAGTATTATTTGTCATATCTATTTTATTACGTAAAATAATCATAGGAATATTTTTTATAAATTTTTTTAATTTAATTTTGATCATTTCTGATAGATTTTTTTCAGATATTCTATCATCTACTATTAAAAATAAATAATGAGATTTTTTTATTTCTTCAAAAGTTTTTTTAATTCCTAAAATTTCAATTTTATTATCAGTATTACGAATACCAGCAGTATCAACTATTTCTATAGGAACAGAATTTATATAGATATTTTCATGTAAAATATCTCTAGTTGTTCCAGGAATATTAGTAATTATAGAAATATTTTTATCAGTAATCATATTCATTAAACTTGATTTACCAGAATTAGGGGGTCCAATTAAAGTTATTTTAATTCCTTCTTTAATTCTTATTCCATTATTAACATATCTTTGAATATTTATTAAATTATTTAATAATTCTTTTAATATATTCTTAATATTAAAACAAAAAATAGAAAAATTAATTTGATAATCAAATTCAAGAAAAGATTCTATTTTTACTCTTAAATTAGTAATAATATTTGAAAAATTTTTCAATAATAAAGAAAATTTTCCATTCATTAAATTCATTGCTGAAAATACTGCAGCTTTTGAATTAGCTGAAATAATATCAGTAATTGCTTCTGCTTGAGTTAAATCAATTTTTTTATTTAAAAATGATCTTTTAGAAAATTCTCCTGGAGAAGCAATTCTAATACCGGGTATTTTAATAATATTATTAATTAATAAATCTAATAATATAATACCTCCATGACATTGTAATTCTAAAATATCTTCTCCTGTAAAGGAATGAGGTTTTGGAAAAAATAATACAATACCTTTATCTATAATTTTATCTTTATAAAAAAAAGGTAAATAGTGTGCATATCTTGGTTTTATATAATTAAGTTTTAATATATTTTTTATCACTGCTAAAACTTTATGACCAGATATTCTTATAATTCCTATACTACCTTGACCTAAAGGAGTTGCTCTAGCTATTATTGTATATTTATTTTTTTCCATAATGTTCTTTATTTATTATATGATATATCCATTTTTGTTGTAATATAGTTATTAAATTATTAACTATATAGTATAAAACTAATCCAGAAGGAAGCCATAAAAAAAACAGGCTAAAAAAAATAGGTATTATATATGCAATTTTTTTTTGTATAGGATCATCATCATAATTATTTTTTGAAATTTTTTGAATAATTAACATACTAATACTCATTAATATTGGTAATATATAATATGGATCTTCTGAAGATAAATCTTGAATCCAAAATAAAAATGGAGTATGTCTTAGTTCTATAGCATTAGTTAATACATAATATAATGCTAAAAAGATAGGCATCTGTATAAGAAAAGGTATAAAACCAGAAAATGGATTTAATTTTTCTTTTTTATACAATAATAATATTTCTTGACTAAAACGTTTTTTATCATTACCAAATATTTCTTTAATTTTTTTAATTTTTGGTTGTAAAAAATGCATTTTAGCTATAGTAACATATTGTTGTTTTGATAATGGATATGTTATAATTCTTATAATTATAGTAATTAAAATTATTGAAAAACCCCAATTTCCTATTATTTTAAATAATAAATTTAATAATTTAAATAATGGTTTGGATAAAAACCATAAAAAACCATAATCGATAGTTAAATCTAAAAATGGAGCTACTTTTGACATTTGTTCTGATATTTTAGGACCTATCCATAATTTTGATAAGAAAATTTTTTTCCCCCCTGATAAAATTAAATGATTAGAAGTTTTAAATCCAATACTTGTAATATTATTAGATATATTTTTTATATATATATTATTTTTTTTAGAATAATTAGGAATAATCCAAGCTGAAGTAAAATATTGTTGTAATACAGCTATCCATCCATTTTTAGCATAAATATTAATATTTTTATTTTTTTTAATATTAGAAAATTTATATTTTTTAAATTTATTATATTCAGTTGAATATGCTATACCATTAAATGTTTTAATAGAAATATTATTTTTTTTTTCCAAATATTTTTTAGGTATATTATTAGAATGATTTATTTGTCCAAATACAGATATATAAATAGGGTTTAATGTTTTATTAAAAATCTGATGATTAACAGTTATTGCATAACTTCCTTTTATAAAGGTAAACATTTTTACATATAAAATATTTTTTTTATTAAAAATTAAAGGTACTTTTAATATATTTTTATTTTTTCCTAAATAAAAATATTTTTTTTTTGAAAAAAATTTTTCATTTTTATAAATATCTTCAATTTTTTTAAAGTTATCTTCTTTTAGAATACCACATTTAATTTGATATATAAAATCAGATTTATTTTTTAATAAAGTAAAAAAATTTTTAGAATTTAATTTATCTGAATAATTTAGAAAATATACTTTTTCAATATTACCTCCGTATGGATTAATATATAAGAGAAATTTATCGGTCTTAATTACAATATTATTTTTTTTAGTTATATTAAAAAATTTTTTGTAATTTTTATGATTAAGAATATTTTTATTGATAATTAATTTTGTATTGTTTTTTGTATAATTATGTATTTTTCCCCAATTATATAAAATTGTACAACTAAACAAACAAAAAATGATTAAAATAAAATTGTTTTTAGAACACATTATTAATCTCACATTAATTTATTAAAATTTATACTGTAAATTAAAATAAAAATAAATTATTATTCATAATAATAATAAAATTCTCAAATAAATTTTTTTAAAATAATTAGTTATATTTTATAAATATTCCATATTTTTTCTAAATATATTTTAAAATAAAAATTATTTATTTTTAAAATATTTTTATTATTGATAATAATAACATAATCCATATTATAAAATATACGTTGATTTAAGCGAAAATATTCACGAATAATTCTTTTGAATTTATTTCTAATATTTGTTTTTTTTATTTTTTTTTTTTGTATAATAATACCGATTCTAGAATATTGTAATTTATTTACATGACTTAAAATAGTAAAATATCTATTTTTTATTTTATTTGGTTTGTTGAATATAAAATTATAATCTAATGAAGTTAAACGTTTATTTTTAGAAAATTTTAAATTACTCACTTTTTTTATTTAAATTTAATTTTATCTGATACTGTTAAATAAATACGATTTTTAACTCGACGACGATTTATAATATTTCTTCCATTATGTGTTTTCATTCTAATTCTAAAACCATGAGATCTTTTTCTTTTTAATATCGATGGTTGAAAAGTACGTTTCATTTAAATTTATACCTATATATATTATTTATATATAATTTATTATTACACAAAAAAAAGTTTTTATATATTTTTTTTTGAAAATTAAATTAATACTACTAATATACTTTTTTTATATGTTATTATTATAATGATAGTGTTTTATGTTATATATTTTAATTAGAAAATAAAAAATTATGGATCATGAAATTATAATTAATCGTGAATTATTGATAAAACCATTACAACATATTACAAATATTATTACTAATCATTCTATATTACCAATTATTAATAATATTTTAATAGAATTTTTAGAAAATGGAATGATTATTTTTAAAAGTACCAATTTGGAAATAGAAATAATATCTATTATAAATAATAAATTTAATAAAAAAAAATATTCTATTACTATACAAGGAAAAAAATTTTATAATATATGTTATAGTTTGCCTAAAAATAAAGATATTAAAATTTTATTTAATAAAAATCAAGCTATAATATCATCACAGAAATGTCTTTTTACAATAACTACATTTCCTATATATAATTTTCCTAAAATAAATTTTTTTAAACATGATATAGAATTTAATATTACTCATAAATTAATAAAAACTTTTATTAATTCTACTTATTTTTCAATAGCAAATAATGATGTAAGAAAATATTTAAATGGTTTATTATTAAAAATTAAAAATAATATTTTAAATATTGTATCAACTGATGGACATCGTTTATCAATTTATACTACTTATATTTCTAATACAAAAATAATTAATAATTATGCTATAATTGTACCACGTAAAAGCATATTTGAATTATCTAAATTAATTAAAAATACTGATGAATTAATAAATATAAAAATTAATAACAATAATATATGTTTTATTTTCAATAATTTAAAATTTACATCTAAACTAATAAAAAATGAATTTCCTAATTATCTTAAGATAATACCTAAAACATTTGATAAAACAATTAATATTAATCGTATTTTTTTAAAAAATGCTTTATATAGAATTTCTATTCTTGTTAATAATAATACTAAAGGAGTAACATTATCATTTAAAAATTATAAATTAAAAATTTTTAGTATTAATATTAATAATGAAACAGCTGAAGAAATATTAACAATAGATAAACATAATAACAAAATAAAATGTGATATTGATATATCAATAAATATTAGTTACTTAATTGATGTAATAAATGTATTAGATGGTGATATTATTAAAATATCTTTTATTAATAATATTTCTAGTATTAGAATAGAAGATAATAGTGATAAAAATAAATTTTATTTAATTATGCCCATGAAAATTTAAAATTTTATTTAAAATATAAAAATATGTGAGAGTTTAATTTGAATAATAAATATTATAGTTCATCAAGTATCCAGATTTTAAAAGGTTTAGATGCTGTAAAAAAAAGACCAGGTATGTATATAGGCAATACAGATGATGGTACAGGTTTACATCATATGGTTTTTGAAGTTATCGATAATGCAATAGATGAATCTTTAGCAGGTTTTTGTAAAAAAATTAATATCATCATACATAATGATAATTCTATTTCTATTATTGACGATGGTAGAGGAATACCGACTGGAATACATAGAGAAGCAAAAATATCTGCAGCTGAAGTAATTATGACTATATTACATGCTGGAGGAAAATTTAATAATAAATCATATAAATTATCTGGGGGATTACATGGTGTAGGTATTTCTGTAGTAAATGCTTTATCTAAAAAATTAGAATTAACTATAAAAAGAAATGGAAAATTATATAAACAATTTTATTATAATGGTATTCCAAAAGATAGATTAAAAATAATAGGAATTACTAATAATACAGGTACTCATATTAGATTTTGGCCTAATTATAATATTTTTAATAAAATTCAAGTATTTAATTATGAAATTTTATCTGAAAGATTAAGAGAATTATCATTTTTAAATTCAGGATTATTTCTTTCTATAACTGATGAAAAAAATAACAAATACGATTTTTTTCAATATATGGGAGGAATAAAAGAATTTATTAAATATTTAAATAAAAATTATGATCCTATTCATAAAAATATTTTTTATTGTTATACAAAAAATAGTTCTATTAATATAGAAATAGCTATGCAATGGAATAATTCTTTTAAAGAAAAGATATATTGTTTCACTAATAACATACCTCAAATACAAGGAGGTACACATTTATCAGGATTAAAATCCGCTATAACACGCACATTAAATTCATATATAGATAAAGAAGGTTATAATAAAAAAAAGAAAATAAATATAATAGGAAAAGATACTAGAGAAGGATTAATAGCAATTATATCTATTAAAATTATGAATCCTAAATTTTCTTCTCAAACTAAAGAAAAATTAATATCATCAGAAGTAAAGTCATTAGTTGAATGTTATGTTAATCAACAATTAATGTTTTTTCTTTTAGAAAAACCTAGAGATGCTAAAAATATAATAGAAAAAATTATATATGCAGCTAAAATAAGAGACACAGTAAGAAAAACTAGAGAAATAATAAAAAATCAAAATTTTACAGAAATATCAAGACTACCAGGAAAATTATCAGATTGTCAAGAAAATAATCCTGCTTTATCTGAAATTTATTTAGTAGAAGGAGATTCTGCTGGTGGATCAGCTAAACAAGGTAGAAATAGAAAAAACCAAGCTATTTTACCATTAAAAGGTAAAATTCTTAATGTTGAAAAAGCTAAATTTAATAAAATTCTTTCTTCTCAAGAAATAATTACTTTAATTACTGCATTAGGTTGTAATATTAATTCTGGAAAATATAATTTAGAAAAATTAAGATATCATAATATTATTATTATGACAGATGCAGATGTAGATGGGGCTCATATTCGTACTTTATTATTAACATTTTTTTATAGACAAATGCCAAAAATTATTGAAAGAGGATATATATATATAGCTCAACCTCCTTTATATAAAATAAGGAAAGGTAATCAAAAATTATATATTAAAAATGATGAAGAAATGACTTTATATAAATTAAAAATAGCATTAAATAATGCAATTTTTTATTTTAAAAAAACAAAAAAAACATTATCTAATAAAAAATTATGGATTTTAGCAAAAGAATATAATTTTGTTAAAAAAGTTATAAAATTTTCTAAATATATTTTTTTAAAAAAAATATTCTATGCATTATTATATAATTTAAAATTAAGTAAATTTGATAATTATGATAATGTCAAATTATGGTTAGATAATTTACTTTTATATTTAAATAATAATTTAATGAATATTACATTTACAGGATCAATTAATAAAAATATAGAAAAAAATATTTTTGAACCTATAATTTATGAAAATAAATATGGAAACAAAAATAGATATTTATTAGATAATAATTTTTTTATTAGTACAGAATATAAAAAAATATTTTTATTAGGAGATAAATTAATTTCCTTAAAAAATAAAAAAATTTCTTATATAAAAAAAAATAAAAAATATAAAAATATTAATTCTTTTGAAGAAGGAATTAAATGGTTATTAAAAGAATCTAGAAATAGTTTTACTATACAAAGATATAAAGGATTAGGTGAAATGAATCCAAATCAGTTATGGGAAACAACAATGAACCCTTTAACTCGTAGTATGTTAAAAGTAACAATTAAAGACGCAGAAAAAGCTAATCAATTATTTTCAACTTTAATGGGTGACGAAGTTGAACCTCGAAGATTATTTATAAAAAATCACGCATCACAAGTAATAAATATTGATATCTAATTTATTTGAAATTAAAATAAAATTATTTTAAATAAAATTAATAATTATGTAAATTCATTGTTTGAAATCTTTGTTCTATATTTTTTTCATACTTATTAAGTATTTTATTATTAATTAATCCTTGTTCAATTTCTCTTAATGCTAAAATAGTTGTTTTATCATTTTTTTCTTCTAATAAAGGAATTTTACCTCTTATTTGTATTTGTCTTGCTCTTTTTGAAGCAATAATAACTAAATCAAATCTATTACCTATTTTTTTAACTGCTTTTTCTACTGTAATTCTAGCCATATTTTTTCTTTATTAAAACTATTAATTTTATATTTTATATAAAAATATTTAGAATATAAAATATGTATATATTTTATATATATAAAAATCATTATATTTATATTATAATCTAACATATTTAAAATATACAATAATTAATATTAATATTTTAAATATAATTTAAGGTAATTAAATATGAATTTTAATAATATTTCTTCTGGAAAAAAGATACCTAATGATATTAATGTAATAATTGAAATATCTTTAAACTCAAATTCAATAAAATATGAAGTTAATAAAAAAAATGGAATATTATTTGTGGACCGCTTTATTCCTACTCCAATAATTTATCCATTTAATTATGGATATATAAATAATACATTATCTTTAGATGGAGATCCTTTAGATGTAGTTGTTATAACCAAATATTCAATTTTACCTGGTTCTGTAATTAGATGTCGTCCTATAGGATTATTAAATATGTTAGATGAATCTGGTGATGATAAAAAAATAATTGCAGTACCACATAAAAAAATTTCTAAAGAATATTGTTTAATAAAACAAATAAAAGATTTACCTATTTTAATACAAGAACAAATTATATATTTTTTTAAACATTATAAAGATTTAGAAAAAGAAAAATGGTGTAAAATTAATGGTTGGGAAAATTTAAAAAAAACACATGAAGAAATTTTATTTTCTATTAATAAATTTAAAAAAAAAAATATTAATTATTAATATTTTTTGAAAATTTATTTTAAAAAAATTTAATATAAACATTTTTTATATTATAATTTAATTAAATTTTACTAAAAATATATTTTATTAAAAGTAATTAATGAAGAAAATTTTATTAATGTTAAAATTTTTTAAAATTAATATTTTAATATTTATATTTTTTATAAAAGAATTATTATTTATGAATAAATATGTAAATTTTTTATAAAATTGCTTAATATTTAAAAAAAATTTTAATAATTTAATATATTTATATATATTTTATAAATTAAGGAATCATAATGTCTAAAATAAAAAAAATTATAGGTAGAGAAATTCTTGATTCTAGAGGACATCCAACTATTGAGGCAGAAGTTCATTTAAATAGTGGAATAATAGGAATTGCTTCAGTTCCTTCTGGTGCTTCTATTGGATCTAAAGAAGCAGTGGAATTACGTGATGGAAATAAAAAAAGATTTTTAGGTAAAGGAGTTTTAAAATCTATTAATATAATTAATACTACTATTAATAAATATTTATTTAATCAAAATTCATTAAATCAATCATATATAGATAATATTATGATTAATATGGATAATACTAATAATAAATCTAATTTTGGAGCAAATACTATTTTAGCTGTTTCTCTAGCTAATGCTAGAGCAGCAGCATTATTTGAAAATATACCATTATATAAGTATATAGGTATTATTAATAATACATCAAAAAAATTTTTTATGCCATTACCTATGATAAATATTATTAATGGTGGAAAACATGCCGATAATAATTTAGATATACAAGAATTTATGATACAACCTATTAGTGCAAAGAATATAAAAGAAGCAATACGTTATGGTTCAGAAATTTTTCATCATTTATTTAATGTTCTTAAAAAAAATAAAATGATTACATCAGTAGGCGATGAAGGAGGATATGCTCCAAATTTAAATAATAATAGTGAAGTATTTGATTTAATAGCAGAAGCTATTAAAAATGCTGGATTTATTTTAGGTAAAGATATTACTTTTGCTATTGATTGTGCTGCTTCTGAATTATATTATAATGGTAAATATAATTTACATAGTGAAAATATAAGTCTTTCTTCGAAAGAATTTACACATTTTTTATTAAATTTAACAAAAAAATATCCTATCTCCTCTATAGAGGATGGTTTAGATGAATCAGATTGGGAAGGTTTTATTTATCAAACAAAATTATTAGGAAATAAAATCCAATTGGTAGGAGATGATTTATTTGTTACTAATACTAAATTTTTAAAAAAAGGTATAAAAAAAAAAGTTGCTAATGCAATTTTAATAAAATTAAACCAAATTGGTTCTCTTACTGAAACTTTATCTACAATAAAATTAGCAAAAAAAACAGGATATAAAATTATTATTTCTCATAGATCAGGAGAAACAGAAGATTCTTTTATTTCTGATTTAGCTGTTGGTACTAATGCTGAACAAATTAAAACTGGATCTATGAGTCGTTCTGAAAGAATTTCAAAATATAATCAATTAATTAGAATTGAAGAAAAATTATAAAATAATTTTTATAAACTATGTTGTGTTTTCACTCAACATAGTAAAATTAATATTTTTTATGAAAAAATACAAAGAAAAACAAATAATATATTGGTTAAAAAAACAAAGTTTTTTTGCTAAAAATTTATTAAAAATATCATATTTATTAAATATTATTAATATTTTTATAATTATAATTCAAAATTGGATTTTAGCTAAACAAGTACAATCTTTCTTTATTGAAGAAAAAAAAAATCTAATTTTTTATTATAATATAATATTATTTTCTTGTTTTATTACTAGACCATTAATAACATTATTAATTAATAAAACTAATTATAATTATAGTCAATTAATAAAAAATATTATTCGAAAAAAAATTATAAATAAATTATTACATGAATATTATGAACATTTAAAAAATAATATGTTAGGATCTGATTTGTCTTTAATTATAGATCAAGTAGAATATTTACAAAATTATTATCAAAAATATATACCTCAATTTTTTATTGTTAAAATAACATCTTTAATAATTTTAATAAATATATTTTTTATTAGTTGGATAACAGGTTTTTTACTTATTATTATTAGTATATTAATTATTTTTTTTATAATATTGATTGGTAAACAAACTATAAAAAAAAATAAAAAAAATTTTAAAATATTATCACTTTTAAATGGATTTTTTCTTGATAGATTAAAAGGAATAGAAATTATTCGTTTATTTAATTTAAAAAAAATAGAAATAAAAAAAATATCATTATATATTGAACAATTTAGAAAAAAAAATATTGAAATATTAAAAATTGTTTTTTTAACTTCTGCAATTTTAGAATTTTTTACTACAATTTCTTTAGCATTTGTAGCTATGTATTTTAGTTTCACATATTTAAATATAATAAATTTTGGATTTTATAATAAAAATATTGAACTATTTCATGGTTTTTTTATATTAATTTTAATTTCTGAATATTTTCAAAATTTTAATAATTTAGGAATACTTTATCATATTAAATCTAAAGCAATTAGTGCTGCTGATAATATTATAAAATTATTAAATAATCAAAAATTTACTAATATAAATATTAAAAATAATTTTTTCTTTAAAAAAACAAAAAAAATAAAAATAGAAGCTAAAAATTTAATAGTTAAAAATAAAATAGGTGATATATTAATAGGTCCTATTTCTTTTAAAATAAATTCTAAAAAAAATATAATTATTAGTGGGACTAATGGATGCGGTAAAACAACATTATTTAATGTTTTATTAGGTTTTATACCTTATAATGGATCATTAAAAATTAATAATATAGAATTTAAAAATATAAATTTATATAATTGGTATAAACAAATATCATGTATTATGCAAAATCCTAGACTTTTTCCTAATATAACAATTAAAAAAAATTTATTTTTTAATAAAAAAATAAAAAAAAAAAAAATAAAAGAAATTATCAAAAAAATTGGTATAATGAATTTTATAAATAAATTACCTGATAAATTAAATACAATTATTGATGAAAAAAATTCATGCTTATCAATTGGACAAATACAAAGAATAGTCATTGCTAGATCTTTAATAAAAGATGGTATTTTATTATTATTAGATGAACCTATAAGTAATATTGATATGAAAAGTCAACATAATATTATGAAAGTAATACAAAAAAATACTTCATCTTTTAATATTAGTATAACTATTACCCATAAAATATATAATTTTAATTATTATGATGAAATTTGGTATATGAAAAATGGTAAAATTTTTAAAAAAATATATCCAAAATTAAAAAAATAAATTTTCCTAAAAAAGGAGTTTTTAAAAATGTTTTATTTATTATATTTTTTGAAATATTATAAAAAATATATTAAAAAAATTTTTTTAGGTATTATTTTATCCATAATTAATAATTTATTATATATTATATTATCCATAATATCTGGTTATTTATTAACCTCTACTTTTTTATTAAGTATTAATAAAAATAATTTCATATATTATAACTATATTATACCTTCAATTATTATTAGAATTATTTCAATAATAAAAATTATTACAAAATATTTTGAAAAAATAATTCAACATAATACTACTTTATATTTATTAAAAAGTGTAAGGATTTTAATTTTAAAAAAAATATTCCCTTTATATCCATCTAATTTAACTATATTTCAAAATATTGAAATATTAAATATGTTAGTCTCTGATATCGAAACATTAGATTTTTTATATATACAAATAATTTCACCTATTTTTAGTGTTTTTATTACAATATTAATAATTTTTATAAATTTTATTTTTTTAAATTTTTTTTTTTCTTTAATGTCATTAAGTATTTTTATTATTTTAATATTATTATATTCAGTATATTTTTATAAAAAAGGGAAAATAATAGGGGAAAAAAATATAAAAATAAAAAAGAAATATTATTTTACTATAAGTAACCTTTTATCATATCGTATAGAACATAGATTATTTAATAATATTAAATATATATTTAAAAAAATAGATTTATTAGAATTTAAATGGCAAAAAATACAATTTATACAGAATAAATATAATACTCAATCTCAAGTATTAATAATTTTTATTATTAATATTAGTATATTATTATTTATAATTTATAGTCATATATATTCTTATAATATAAATATAAAACATAAAATTATTTTATTTTTATTATTTTTAACTTCATTATCTAATATATTACTTCCTATAAGTAATATTTTTCAAAATATTAGTGAAATATTTTTATCAGCTAAAAATATATTTAATATTATAGAACAAAAACCTCTTATTAATTTTACAAATAAAAATAAATATAAAAAAAAAAAAATTTTAACTATAGATATAGTAAATTTATCATTTCGTTATAATAATAAATCTCCATATGTATTAAAAAATATATCATTAAATATAAAACAAAAACAAAAAATAATTATAACTGGACATAATGGTAGTGGTAAATCTACATTATTAATGTTATTAACAAGAGCATGGGACCCTTTTAAAGGTAATATTTATTATAATAAATATAATTTAAAAAATTGGGATTTATTCTTATTAAGAAATAATATTAGTGTTATAAGCCAAAGAGTATATCTTTTAAGTGATACATTAAAAAATAATATTCTTTTAAATAATCAAAATAATAAACATATTAATGATAATTATTTAATAAAAATTTTAAAATTAGTAGGTTTAGAAAAATTATTAGATAATAAAAAAGGATTAGATTTATGGATGGGAGATGGAGGTAAAATTATTTCTGGAGGAGAATTAAAAAAATTAGGCATAGCACGAACTATAATACATAATGGAAATTTAATTTTATTAGATGAACCTACTGAAGGATTAGATGTTTTAGCATCTAATCAAATTATGAATTTAATATTTTCTATTTTTTATAATAAAACAATTATTTTTATTACTCATAATATTAATATTTTAAAAAAAGCAGATTGTATCTATTTTATAGAAAATGGTTATTTAATTAAAAAAGGTAAATTTAGTAATTTAATAAAAAAAAAGAACTATTATTGGAATTTTATAAAAAATAATATAGTATAATTTTATATATTTATAATAATAAGGAATTTTTGTGTCTAAAGAAAATAATATAGAAATGCAAGGAGTAGTATTAAATACATTACCTAATACTATTTTTCATGTGAAATTAGAAAATGGTCATATAATAACTGCTCATATATCTGGAAAAATGAGAAAAAATTATATTCGTATATTAACAGGAGATAAAGTAACTGTAGAATTAACTCCATATGATTTAAAAAAAGGTAGAATTATTTTCCGTAGTCGTTAATAAATTTTAAATTTAATTTTAAGTTAATAACTAATTTAATAAAAAATTAATTATTATTCGTTTTTATTTAAAAATTTTTGTGCATCTAATGCAGCCATACATCCTGTAGCTGCTGATGTTATTGCTTGTCTATAAATATGATCCATAACATCTCCAGCAGCAAAAATTCCAGGAATATTCGTTTGTGTAAAAAAATTTTTATGATTTAATTTATAATGATTTGTTAATATATAACCTTTTTTATTAAGTTTTAATTTTTTTTGAAATAAACTAGTATTAGGAATACTACCTATTAAAATAAATATACCATATACGGGTATTATTTCAGTACTTTGATTATTAAGGGAAATAATTTTTATATTTGTAACTCCAGTATGATTACCTAATATTTTTTTTACTACATAAGGAGCATGTAAAATTATTTTTTTATCTTTTATTTTTTTTTCAATTTTTTGAATTAATATTTTTTCTGCAGTAAAATAATTTTTTCTATGTATTAAATGTACCTGAGAAGAAATATTTGATAAATATAATGCTTCTTCTAAAGCAGTATTTCCACCTCCTATAACAGAAACTATTTTATTTCGATATAAAAATCCATCACAAACAGCACAATAGGATATTCCTTTACCTAAAAATTTTTTTTCAGAAGATAAACCTAAAAGTTTTGGATATGATCCTGTTGCTATAATAATACTTTTACAAATAAAATTAAATAAATTTCCCTCTAAAATAAAAGGAGATTTTTTAAAATTAATAATTTTTATTATTGTATCATTAATAACTTTAGTATTAAAATAGACAGCATGATCATTTAATTGTTTCATTAATTTTGATCCAGTTATATATGGAAAATTTCCTGGCCAATTTTCTATATTTAATGTTTGTATTAATTGTCCTCCAATATTTTTTCCAGTTATTAAAATAGGATTTAAGTTTGCTCTTGCAGCATATATAGCTGAAGTAAAGCCAGCAGGACCAGAACCTAAAATAAGAAGTTTTGTTTTTTTTGTATTTTTCATATTTATTTATTTTTTATTATCATGAATAATATTTTATATATTAGAATTAAATAATACATAATATACTATGTTTATAAAATAAATTTATATTATTTTATATATTTATATTATAATACCTAATTATTTAATATTTAGTATAGGAAACTATTATGTTGGATGTTAAATTATTACGTAATAATATTGATTATGTTTATAATATTTTAAAAAAAAGAAATTTTGATTTAAATATTAATTTAATAAAAAAATTAGAAAAAAAACGAAAAAATTTACAAATAAAAATGGAATTTTTACAAGTAAAAAGAAATCAAATTTCTAAAATTTTATCACAAAAAAATAATAATAATATTGTTAAATTAAAAAAAAAAGTAATCAATTATAATAATAAAATATCTAAATATAAAATTACATTAGATAGTGTAAAAAAAGATATAAATATAATTTATAGTATGATACCTAATTTACCATTAGAAGATGTTCCTATTGGTCAAAATAGTAGTGAAAATAAAGAAATTGGGAAATGGGGTAATATAAAACAATATAATTTTCTTGTACGTGATCATTTAGAATTAGGTATTTTAAATAAAGGAATTGATATAGAATCAGCTGTAAATTTAAGTGGATCAAAATTTATTATTTTAAAAGGATTAATAGCATATTTACATCGTATTCTTATTCAATTTATGTTAGATATACATATTAATAGACATGGTTATAAAGAAATATATGTTCCATATATAGTTAAAAAAAAAAATTTATATGGAACTGGACAATTACCAAAATTTAATAAAGATCTCTTTCAAATAAAAAATTTTAAAAATAAAAATAAATGTGAATATTTTTTAATTCCAACAGCAGAAGTTCCATTAACTAATTTATTAAATAATAAAATTGTTGAAGAAAAAATATTACCGTTAAAATTAGTAGCTCATAGTACTTGTTTTAGATCTGAAGTTGGTTCATATGGACAAAATGATAAAGGTTTAATACGTACACATCAATTTGATAAAGTAGAATTAGTACAATTAGTTAAACCTGAAAATTCGATAAAAACTTTAGAAGAAATTACTCAACATGCAGAAAAAATATTACAATTATTAAATTTACCTTATAGAAAAATGTTATTATGTACAGGAGATATGAGTTTTTCTTCAAGTAAAACATATGATTTAGAAGTATGGTTTCCATCAAAAAATAAATATTATGAAATTTCTTCTTGTTCTAATATGTGGGATTTTCAATCTAGAAGAATAAAAGCAAGATATAGAAAAATAAAAAATAATGAAATTAATTTTATACATACTCTTAATGGATCAGGACTTGCAGTAGGAAGAACATTAGCTGCAATAATGGAAAATTATCAGCTCGAAGATGGCACAATTATTATACCAAAAATATTACAGTCATATATGAAAGGAATAACACATATAAAATAATAATTTTATTATTTTTTATTTATACTTTTTGTTTAAATAAATTTTGTATAGAATTATATAGATGAATAGTTTTAAATAAACGAGTAGGTACTACAAAAATAGTATCGTCTCCAGCAATAGTGCCTAATATTCCTTCTGGTTTTCCTAAAGAATCTAATAATCTTGCTATTAATTGAGCAGCTCCAGGACTTGTATGAATAATAATTAAAACATCATTATAATCAATGTCTAAAACTAAATTTTTTAGTGGACTAGTTGTATTTGGTACACTTAACTCTAAAGGAAAACAATAAACCATCTCCATTTTAGTATTTCTAATTCTTACTGCTCCAAATTTTGTTAACATTCTAGATACTTTAGATTGATTAATATTATTAAATCCTTCTTTTTGTAAAGCGTTTACAATTTCAGTTTGTGTACTAAATTTTTCTTGTTTAATTAAATTTTTAAATATTTTAACTAAATTATCCTCTTTTTTTTTTGTAAAAATTATTCCCATAAAAATCACCAATAAAATAAAAGCAAAAATTATTTATTTAAAATAATAAAATTACTATTTACTAAATTTATTAAAATTTAAAAAGACTAATTGCATTTATAGCGTAACTATATTATCATATTTTAATAAAAATTTATATTTTTTTATTAAAAAATTTAATAATATATAAAAAAATTTAATTTTATTAAAATTTATGTTTTGGATAAATATACAATATGAATAATATCTTAAAAAATAATCTTCATCATCAATGGTATCTTATAAATGCAAAAAAAAAAATTTTAGGAAGATTATCTAGTATAATTACCTATTATTTAATGGGTAAACATAAAATTTTATATAAACCTTATATTGATATAGGTGATTATGTTATTGTAATTAATGCTGAACAAATTAAAATTACAGGGAAAAAAAATAAAAATAAATTTTATTTTAGTCATAGTGGATATGCTGGAGGATTAAAGAAAATATCTTTTGAACAATTAATTAAAAAAAACCCTCAAAAAATAATTCAACATTCAATTAAAGGTATGTTACCTAAAAATAAAATAGGAATGTTAATGTTAAAAAGATTAAAAATTTATAAAGGTAAAATTCATAAACATATTGCTCAAAAAAAATACATTTTAAATATTTAATTATCTTTTATTATCAGGATGTAAAATAATGAAAAATATTGTTAATTATTATTATGGTACAGGAAGAAGAAAAAGTTCTTCGGCTAGGGTATTTATTAAAAAAGGTAATGGATCAATTAATATTAATAAAAAAGATATAAATATTTTTTTTGTTAGAAATACACATCGTTTAATGATTATAAAACCCTTAGAATTAATAAATATGAATAATAAATTAGATTTATATATTACTGTAAAAGGAGGTGGTATTTCTGGACAAGCAGGAGCTATTAGACATGGAATTACTAGAGCTTTAATAAAATATGATGCTTTTTTTAGAAAAGATCTAAAAAAAATAGGTTTTATAACTCGTGATGATCGTAAAGTAGAACGTAAAAAAGTAGGATTTAAAAAATCTAGACGTAGTCCGCAATTTTCAAAACGTTAAAAATTAATTTTTATAACTATTAATTACAGTAAATTTTTTTATAAAAAATTTTATTAAAATAATTTTAATATTTATAAATTAATTAGATTTAAAATTATAAATTTTAATCTTTTTTATGAATGTTTTTCCGAGAATAAATATGGATAAATTTATTATAAAAGGTCCTGTTCAGTTAAAAGGAAAAATAAATATTTCTGGATCTAAAAATGCTGCTTTACCTATTTTATTTGCATCTATTTTAATAGATGAATCAGTAGAAATTAAAAATATACCCAAATTAAAAGATATAGATAACGCTATTAAATTACTTTTACATTTAGGAGTAAAAATAAAAAAAGGAAAATCATTAATAATAAATGCAAATAATTTATATGATTATTATGTTATTCCTAAAAATTTGGTTAAATCTATTAGAGCTTCAATTTGGTTAATAAGTCCAATATTAAGTCGTTTAGGTAAAATTAAAATATCTTTACCTGGAGGATGTTCTATTGGAACAAGACCTATTGACTTACATATTAAATATTTAAAAAAATTAGGTGCTAAAATTTATATAAAAAATGATAATATTTATGCTTATATAAATAAAACATTTAAGGGTTCTCATATTATAATGGAAAAAAGTAGTGTGGGAGCTACTATTAGCATTATTTTAGCTGCTATTTATGCATACAAAATAACTATTATTGATAATGCAGCAAAAGAACCTGAAATAAAAGATTTAGCTAATTTTTTAAATACTATGGGAGCTAAAATTAAAGGTGCTGGTACAAATCAAATAATTATTAAAGGTGTTTTTAAATTAAAAGGAGGTATTTATAAAATAATATCTGATAGAATAGAAACAGGAACTTTTTTAATAGCTGCTGCTATATCTGGAGGACAAATATTATGTCAAAAAACTAATCCTAAAAATTTAGATATTGTATTAAAAAAATTAAAATATACTGGTGCAGAAATTAAGACAGGTAAAAATTGGTGTAGTCTTAATATGAAAAATAGAAAACCTAAAGCAGTTGATATAATTACAGGACCTTATCCTAATTTTCCTACTGATATTCAACCACAATTTACTTTATTAAATTTAATTGCATTAGGTAAAAGTAAAGTAACAGAAACTATTTTTGAAAATAGATTTTTATATATACATGAATTAATAAAAATGGGAGCAAACGTTTTTTTTAGAAAAAATCAAGTAATTTGTAAAGGAGTCAAGAAACTTTATAGTGCAAAAATTGTAGCAACAGATTTAAGAGCTTCAATAAGTTTAGTTTTAGCTGGTTGTATTGCTTCTGGAAAAACTATTATTAATAATATTAATTATATTGATCGTGGTTATGAAACCATAGAAAAAAAATTAATATCTTTAGGTGCAAATATTAAAAGAATAAAGAATAATTAATATAAATATTAAAATATAATAAAATAATTAAGATAATATTTTTTATTAATTATTTTATTATATTTTATTATATTTTATAATTTTAATTATATAGATTAAAATTAAATTATTTTATAAGGATGATAGCATGTATGCTATTTTTGATAGTTGTGGTAAACAATATAAAGTTATTCAAGGACAAATTATTAAACTAGAAAAAATTAAAGGAAAAATTGGTGATAATATTGAATTTAAAAATATTTTAATGATATATGATAAAAATAAAATAAATATTGGTACTCCTATTATTATAGGAGCTAAAATAATAGCAGAATTAATTTTACATGGGAAAGAAAATAAAATTAAAATAATTAAATTTCGTAGAAGAAAACATTATAAAAAAACGCAAGGTCATCGTCAATTATTTACTAATATTAAAATTATTAAAATTCAATATTTAAAATAGGAATTTTTTTATGGCACATAAAAAAGCTGGAGGATCCTCTAGAAATGGAAGAGATTCTCATGCGAAAAGATTAGGTATTAAATGTTTTGGTGGAGAAAAAGTAAAATCTGGATTTATTATTATTAGACAAAGAGGAACTAAATTTCATGCAGGAAATAACGTTGGTTGTGGTAGAGATCATACTTTATTTTCAAAAATTAACGGTATTGTTAAGTTTACAAAAAAAGGGTTTAAGAAAAAAAAATATATTAATGTTATAAAAAATCATTTTAATAAATAAAAAATTTAAATAAATATTTTAAAATATTAGATATTTTATATGTTTTAAATATATATATATCTTTTATATATTATTTTTTGTTTTATATGGAGTTATAATGAAATTTTTTGATAAAGCAATTATATATATAAAATCAGGTAAAGGAGGAGATGGATGTATTAGTTTTCATCGTGCAAAATATATACCCAAAGGAGGTCCTGACGGAGGTAATGGAGGTAAAGGAGGTAATATATATTTTATATCTAATAATAATATCAACACACTTACTAATTTTTTTTGTCAAAATAATTATATATCTGAAAACGGATCACATGGTAAAAATTGTCAACGTACAGGAAAAAATGGGAAAAATTTAATTATTCAAGTTCCAATCGGAACAAAAATTATTGATATAGAAAAAAAAAAAACTCTTATATTTTTTGATCGAAATAATCAAATTTTTTTAATTGCACAAGGAGGAAAAGGTGGATTAGGAAATATTAATTTTAAATCTTCTATTAATAGAACTCCATATAAAAGAACAAAGGGTAGTTTAGGAGAAAAAAAAAGAATAAAATTAGAATTATATTTAAAAGTAAATATAGGTATATTAGGTTTTCCTAATACAGGAAAATCAACATTTATAAAAAAAATATCTTCTGCTAATACTAAGATTGGTGATTATTTTTTTACAACAATAAAACCTGTTTTAGGTACTGTTAAAAATAAATTTAATAATAATTTTTTTTCGATATTAGATGTTCCAGGTATTATAAAAAAATCTTCAATTGGTAAAGGATTAGGTTTAAATTTTATTAAACATTTTAAATATTGTAATTTAATACTACATTTTATAGATATATCAATAATTAATAATCATGATAAAATCATTAATGCTATAAATACTATTAATTTTGAAATTAAAAAATTTAATAAAAAAATTCTTTTAAAAGATCAATGGCTAATTTTCAATAAAATTGATTTATTTGATAATATGAATGATTTAAAACTTTATATTAATAATATATTATTAAATTTTAAATTTATAAAAAAATATTATTTAATATCTTCTAAAGAAGATATTGGAATTAAAAAATTATGTACAGATATTTTTCAATATTTATATAATTAAAAATTTAATTTTATTAATTATTGTATTAAAGAATAATATAACATATTTGTGTAATTTTATTTGGATTATAAAA
>NZ_CP046215.1:0-6568 GCF_012570965.1 Enterobacteriaceae endosymbiont of Donacia versicolorea
ATGAATAAAATAAATAAACAAAAAATAATATTTTTTAAAATGTCTCAAAAAGTATTAAAATTTTTTATTCTAATATTTTTCTTTTTAACGAATATCAATTACACAAATGCTTTTTTTACTGATAATAAAAAAAGTACTTACATAAGATGTTCTAATAACAAAAAAGAAAAATACTGTATTCCAAATACATATTATTTAAATAAAATAAATAAAATTCTAGTTAAATTTATTAATGAAAAAATTATTTTTTATATAAAATTAAAAATATACTCACCATTAATAATAAATAAAAGATTTAAAAAATTAATTTTTCAAATAAAATTACAGGAAAATATAAAAAATAAAGACATTATATTCAATAAGTTTTTAAGTAAAAACGAAATTATATGGTATAATTTAAAAAAAAGTTATAATAGAAACAGTTATTCTCCTAAATATCTTTCTGATTTATTTTTGCATACAAAAAAAAATGAAAATAGTTCAAAAGATAATGACTTTCAAAAAAGTTTATTTGATTTTTTATTATTAGCAAAAAATTTATTTTTAGATAGATATTCGAATAATAGAAAAAATTTAATGGAAGATGTTAAGTTAATTTTTATAGATAAAATTAATACGGAACTAAATAAAAAAATTCAGTCAAATATCAGTAAGATATTTGATCTTTTACAAATAAATGGTAAAAGCTCTATTATTTTAAATTTAGATGAAAATTTAAATCTAAATAATTCTGAGATGGATATTTTAATTCCAATTATAGAAAATGAAGATATTATTTTTTTTGTACAAAATAATATACATAAAACAGATAATAGAATTCAAAATAATTTAGGTTTCGGAATAAGAAAATTATCATTTGATAATGAACATATGATTGGTTTAAATACTTTTTTTGATTATGATTTTACATTGGCAAATTCAAGATTTGGTTTAGGTGCAGAGTATTGGAAAGAATTTATAAAATTAAGTATTAATGGTTACTACGGACTTAGTAAATGGTGGCATTTAGATTTTTTAAAAAAAAAAGAAAATTTAAATGATATAAATGATGATGAATTTTACGAAAGACCAGCTACAGGTTGGAATATTGAAGGAGAGGGATATTTTCCTCAAATACCAGAAATAAAATTTAAATTATCATATGAAAAATATTACGGTAATATAGGATTTAAAAAAAATGATAATGAATATGAAAACGAAAAATTATATTCTCCTTCACTGTTTTCGTTTCATATAAATTATCATCCTATTCCTTTACTAAATTTTTATTTACAAAAAACAAAAAGTTTTTCAGGAAAAAGCAATACTATATTTGGTATGCAACTAAGTTTAAAATTTAATTGTTCTTTTCATGATCAAATAAACACAGAATTTCCTAATGTTTTTTCATCAGTAGATGATCATAGATATGATTTTGTAAATAGAAATAATGATATTATTTTAGAATATAGAAAAAAATTTTTAATTAAATTATTTGCTAAAAAAGAAATAACTGGTTATCCAGGTAGTAAAATTTTTTTAGATGTTCAAGTAAAAGCTGTAAATAAAGTAAAAAATTTACATTTTAACATTAATAATAATTTTTTACAAAACGGAGGTTTTATCGTTGAATCCTCTACTAAAAATAGGTATATAATTAGTTTACCTAATTATGATTTCAAAAATAATAATAAAAATTTTTATAAATTAAGAATTATAGCTTCAGATATTGAAGGTAATAAGGATGTTATTTATATTAATATTTATGTTTTTGCCCCTCTTTTAAACAAAAATTTTTCTACTTTAACTATTTTTCCTGAAAAAGTATTGGTTAAATCAGAAAAATCTAGAATTATTCTAGAAGCTAGGGATATAAATAATAAAGTATTATCTAATATAGATAATATTTCTTTTTTTGTCGAAAAATCTAGTTTTGCTGATAAACATAATGTACACATAAGTAAAGTTATTGAAAATCCTAAAGGGACTTATTATGCAGATGTCATGAGTTTTTCTCCAGGAAAAGTATTTTTAAAAGTAAAAATTGGTGATATGATTAATCAAGAATTAAGTAAAAAAATTAATTTTATATTACCTTCTGTTGATAATATGGTAATTTCTGTAACAAATTATAATAATAAAATATTAGAAAGTAATGTTATTGTTTCTCAATCAGATATACCTTTAAATTTTTTAATAACAGTTTATGATAAACATGGAAAAAGATTTAAATTTTCTAAAATTGAAATCCATAATATTATGGCTAAAGATAGACAAGGTAATCTTAGAAAAGATAGTGGTAAATTAAATATTGAAGACGTTACAAATAAAAAATCTTTTTCTGGTGATAATTTTTCATCTATAACTGATAAAAATGGTAATTTAAAGTTAATGATATCAGATCCTTTTGGTATTGGGGTATGTACTACAATTAATATTGTAGCAAATAAATATGTTACTAAAAAAATGAATTTAATTTTTACAGTACAAACTAGTCCTAATACTATTCATGCACAAATGTATGGACATATGGTGGATTATATATGGTTACATGGAATCAAATATGAAAGACCAAATTTAATGTCAGAACGTACTGGAGATCAAGTATATCATTATTTAAATGAAGATTGGGCTAAGTTTACATGGGATAATGCTAATGAATATTGTAAATCTATAAATCATTTTTTACCTTCTAGTGAAGAATTAGCTAGTTTTAATGGTCTTCATGCAGGTGAAGATTTACTTAGTAATTACGGATGGCCTATTATTCAACGTTATAGTCGTGTTTGGACTAAAACTTCTATAGTAGATAGATATTTCCCAGAATTATTACGTTATTACATAGATTTTAAAGACGGACATATTGAAAAAGCTATTCCTAGTAATATTTTTACTGTATTTTGTATAATAAAAAGAAAAGATTATTATATAAATTAATATTTTTTTGATTAAAGATAATTTTTATAAAAAAAAATATTATATAATATTTATATGTTAAATAATTATGAATTAAATAAAATGAAAATTTTATTTTATAAAAAAATACAAAATATTTTTTTTAAAGTTATATTTATAATTACAATTACTATTTTAAGTGTTAAAAATTTTGTTTACGCAAAAGATAAACGTTCAGTTACAGAACCAATTGTACCTAAAATATGTAAAATATTAATAGCAAATGATCAGAGTCGTACTACTGATATACAAGAAGCTATTTTATATTGTGCAAAAAAACATGAAATTGTAAGTTTAATTTCTTCTAATAAAGGAAATAATAATTTTTTTTCAGGACCAATCATTATCCCTTCTTATGGAGGTTTATATATAGATAAAAAAGTAATTTTATCAGCTATTAATGATCCTAATTTATATGATAAAGGTAATAAAACTTGTGGTTTATTAGATAATTTAGGAAATGGATGTAAACCATTTATAACATTAAATGGTGAAAATAGCGGATTATATGGTTTTGGTTATATTGATGGACAAGGGGGTATTTTATTAAAAAATAAAAAATATACTTGGTGGCAATTAGCGACTAATGCAAAATTACATAAAAAAAAACAAAATATACCTCATTTAATTGATATAAATTCTGGATATAATATTACTATATATAAATTAAATTTAATTAATTCTCCTAATTTTCATATTGTTTCTCACAAAACAAATGGATTAACTATTTGGGGTATAAATATAAATACACCTAATGATGCACGTAATACTGATGGTATAGATCCATCTTCATCACAAAACATAACAATCACACATACTAATATTAGTACTGGTGATGATAATATTGCAATTAAATCAGGTGGTAATGAAGGAATTTCATCA
This sequence comes from Enterobacteriaceae endosymbiont of Donacia versicolorea, assembly GCF_012570965.1. Lineage (NCBI taxonomy): Bacteria > Pseudomonadati > Pseudomonadota > Gammaproteobacteria > Enterobacterales > Enterobacteriaceae > Enterobacteriaceae endosymbiont of Donacia versicolorea. The sequence goes on from NZ_CP046215.1 coordinate 3,817, forward strand.
AAAAATATAACTATTATAAATAATAATTTTAGTTATGGACATGGTATGTCTATAGGTAGTGAAACAATTAATGGAGTAAATGATATTTTAATAAAAAATTTATCTTTAACTAATACAACTAATGGTATAAGGATAAAGAGTAACCTTATTAAAGGAGGATTAGTTACAGACATTAATTATGAAAATATTTGTATGATTAATGTTAAAAATCCTATAGTTTTAAAAACTAATTATGTAAATATCATAAAAAATAATAAAGAGCCTCAATTTAAAAATATTTTTTTTAAAAATATTAAAATATTAACACCAGGAACTTTAACATTTGATGGTTTAGATGAAAAAAATATTATTGAAGTATTTTTTAATGATTTTCATATAAAGGAAGGATCTTTATGGATAAAGAATAATGTTATTATTCATGGTAATATTGATAATATTATTAATGAAAAAAATTGTCTATTATATTAATTAATTTGTTTTTATTAAAAATAATCAAATTTTTTTTAAAATTAAAAAATTAGTTTGATTATTTGTTTTATTAGATATATTTTTTTTTAATATATTTAAATTATATAAATTTGCTGCCATTTCGTTTCCTATAGCAGCAAATTTATATGATGATTTTTTTTTTATAAGATTCATAGCATAAGAGGAACTGGAGCAATGTTTAATAATCCATTTAGGATATTTCTTTATAAAAAAGCTACATTGCAGAAATGATTGAGGATGACTAAAAATTTTTTTAATGTTTTGAGTAGAAATATTTTTTTTATAAGTTATTAAACAGTGTTTAATTGGAAACTTTAAATTCTTTTTTATGTATAAAAAAGAATTATTCTTTTCTAATAACATTGATACTTCTTTTATAAATCCTGTGTAATTATTATATATTGGAACTATAGCTAGATTTACAATATTATTTCTAATGTGTAGAAAAATTTCTGAAAAATTTTTACAACTTATATTAATAATTGTTTTTTTATAAAAATAATTATTAATATAAGCTAAAGTAGCTAAATGAGAATAACTACCTAAAGGACCTAAAAAAGCAATGCTTATTAAATCTTTTACTTTTTTTTGAATTTTATTTTTTCTTAAAAAATTAATATTTTGATTAATAATTGTATTACATTTTGATTTTTTATTTAAAAATTTAGAATTTAAATAAATATTTTTTTCCATTTTATAATATATGTAGAAGAAATTTCATTCATACTAACATAAATAAAAAAAAATTAAATTATTATTTTTTTATAATATGAACAATATCATTTTTATCTATCCAACATTTCCATTTCGTGGCTAAAGATACATCATATAAAGATTTTTTTAAAATTTGTCTAAATTTCCATAATAAAGAAGTATTACTACCACATAATTTTTTTAAAGTATTAACTTTATAATATAAAGGAATATTATGTGAACAAAAAAAACAATGTATCCATTGAGACAATGGTCTTCCTTTTAATTTTTTTCGTTCCTTTAAAGAAATTGCTGTCCACATAGAATCTGTAAAAAAAGCAATAATATTTTTATTTAGTAAAATTATATTTTTCTTAGTTTTATTATCTCTATACCATTCATGCAATAAATGACCTATATAGAAATAATTTTTATATTTTACTTCTATACTACAGATAGATAATCTTATTAAAGATGATTTTAACCATTCATAATCTTTTTTTCCTGTTTTTCTATCGATTGATTTTAAAAATGAATAAGTAGAAAAAATTACTCTTTTACCCAAAGGAACTTTAGTAAGTCTATATAAACATTCCAACCAAACGTCTAAATCAGATTGATCTAAACTTTCTCCTGTAAAACGTATATCAAATCCATTTAAGGATGTTTTTAAAACATTTCTTTCATATTTTCTATAACCTTTTCTTATTACACCAAATAAAGAACTTCTTAACATAATGTTAGGAATAACTCTCTTATTTTTTGATATTTTAATAAAAAAAGAGTTTTTATTATTTTTAATGTTTAAGTTAGAACAATTATTTTTTTTATTGTTATTAGTTAATAATTTAATTCTCTCATTAATCGATTTTTTGTGCATGAAAATGTTTAAAAAGATCATAATACATAATAATAAAATAATTTATTACTTTTTATATTTAAAAAATTATATTATTTTTCATTTAGAAAATAATATAGTAATATTACTAAAGTAAAAAAAAATTCTACTTTTGATACTATTTCTTAGTATAAATTCTCCTAAAAAGCAATTTATTTTGTTTATAAAAAATAATTATTTCTAAATATTCTTTAAATTAAATAAATAATGGATCAGAAATTATTTTAATATAAAATGAAAAGTAGAATTAATTATATTATATATTTTTCCCCTAATGTCAAGTTATTTATATCAAGTAATTTTGAAATAAAAAAACGGGATATTAAGTAGCAAAAAACGGGATATTAAGTAGCAAAAAACGGGATATTAAGTAGCAAAAAACGGGATATTAAGTAGTGTTGCTGTATATATTGTTTTGAATTAATAAAATAAATAAAAGGTCTTTATAATCTTTTATAATCTTTTATAATCTTTTATAGTCTTTTACAGTTTTGTTTTTATATTGTTCTGTGATTTTTCGTAATTACTTCTTATAATTTAAAAAAAACTTGAAAAAAAAATTAAATATGATAATATTATTAGCATATAAATGAAATAGTAGAATTAACAATTAAGGTAATCTTTATTAGAATTAGAATTTAGAAATTTTTTATTTTAATAAAAATATACGAT